>CAYYWS010000106.1:1442-6699 GCA_964473955.1 uncultured Paraperlucidibaca sp.
GGTCGTGAATTACGTCAGTTATCGATGGTTACTCTCGGTTGACTCCGTAGTCGCAGACAAGCCTTAAAAGACGGGCTGATTTCGTTAAACTACGGCTTCTTTGACTAAAGTAACGGAAGTTCCATGTCTGCTCAGCGTGCTCAAATGTGGTCCGATATCAATTCCAGCGCATGGGATGTGGTGGTGATTGGTGGAGGTATTACCGGCGCTGGTGTAGCGCGAGAAGCAGTACGCCGTGGTCTTAAAACACTCCTTCTAGAGCAAACAGATTACAGTTGGGGCACATCCAGTCGTTCATCCAAAATGGTTCATGGCGGCCTACGCTATATTGCCCAAGGTGAAATTCGCTTAACGTGGCATTCCTTAACCGAGCGTGAGCGCCTGTTGCGCGAAGCACCCGGTTTGGTCGAGCGCATGCGTTACCATTTTGCGCATTTCAAAGGTGTGTTTCCCGGTCGTTGGCCATTCAAAGTATTGCTGTTGGCTTATGATGTGCTGGCTCGCATTCGCGATCATCGTTACTTACCTAAACGCGATTTTTTAAAACGTATCCCCGGTTATCGCCAACAGGGTCTAAAAGGTGCCTCGCAATATACCGACGCCGTCACTGACGACTCTCGTTTAGTGCAGCGCATTTTAGATGAGGCAGTGGCCGATGGTTTGGTCATGCTCAATTACGTCAAAGTCACAGACTTGATCATGGCAGGTGAGCAAGTAGCTGGTCTGCGTGTGGTTGATCAAGTCAGTGGTGAAGCTACGCAAATTGCTGCCAAAGTCAGTATTAACGCTACCGGTGCTTGGGCCGATCGCTTGCGCCAACACTTAGTTAGCGAGCAACGTGTTCGCCCCTTACGCGGTAGTCATTTGTTATTTATGCCGTCGCGCTTGAGTGTGACCGAGGCCATTATTTGCCACCATCCAGAAGATGGTCGTGTCATGTTTATTTACCCTTGGGAAGGCCGAACGGTGGTTGGGACGACCGACTTGGATCACCCGCAGGACTTAGACATTGAGGCGGTGTTAGATGAGGCTGAAATGCATTACATGCTGGCCGGTGTAAATGCGCAGTTTCCAGAAGCACGCTTAAAAGTGAGCGATATTGTGTCGACTTGGTCTGGGGTACGACCGGTAGTAAGCGCTGGCAGTGGTAGTGATCCGTCTAAAGAAAGCCGAGGCCACAGTGTTTGGGATAACCAAGGCCTTATTACCGTGACTGGTGGCAAGTTAACCACCTTCCGGTTAATTGCGCTTGATGCGCTTAAATTGGCTCAGCCCTATCTTGGCTGCGACATCATTGACGATGGTAAGCCGGTGTTTGTCGAAATGGTGTGGCCAGCTAAACCAGAGTTTATCAGCGAGCGCTTGTTCAGACGTCTGGGTGCGCGCTTAGGTCGGCATTTGTCAAAATTCTTAGCGGAAATGCCCGAGTCGGAATGGCTAACCATTGCTGATACCGAGACCTTGGTTGCTGAAATTCGCTGGGCTTGCCGTTATGAGCAGGTGGTGCATTTGGACGATTTGTTATTGCGTCGTGTGCGTATTGGTTTGTTGCTGCCTGAAGGCGGAATTAATGCCATTCCTGCACTGGATTCAATACTCACTGAGGAGCTGGGCTGGAGCGCTGAACAAATTGCGCAAGAGCGTGTACGCTATAGTGACCTCTGGCGACGTTATTACTTTTTGCCTACCTCTCATTAAATGGAGTTTTAATCGTGCCTAGTCTTTCCTTACGAACGTTTGCTGTCGGTGCGGTGATGGTCGCGTTAGTGGCTTGTACTAGCACAACTCAGCAGGGCGCTACCGGTATTAATCGACAGCAACTTCTACTGATTTCATCGGCAGAGGTTGATGCGTTATCGCTTCAGACATATCAGGGTGAATTAAAAAAAGCGCGTGCTAAGAATGCATTGAATACGGACAGAGCCAACCTAGAGCGAATCCGAGTCATTGCTGATCGTTTAATTCCGCACGTTACTGTGTTTCGTCAAGATGCACTCAATTGGGCTTGGGAAGTTAATTTAGAAACACGTGATGAGCTCAACGCGTATTGCGCACCCGGCGGGAAAATCATGTTTTTCACCGGTATTATCACCAAGTTGAAACTAACCGATGATGAAATCGCTGCGATTATGGGGCATGAAATGGCGCACGCCTTGCGTGAGCATGGTCGTGAGCGCGTGTCTCGCGCCTACGCACAACAAGCGGGTCTTGGTATTATTACTGCTGGTTTAGGGCTAGGTGGTGGCAGTGCGCAAATGCTGCAAATGGCGGCAGACGTTGGGCTGTCCTTGCCGCATAGCCGTAGTCAGGAAACCGAGTCTGACATCATCGGTTTAGAGCTGATGGCGCGTGCAGGTTTTAACCCCAATGCTGCGGTCACGTTGTGGCAAAAAATGGCGGGAGCCTCTGGTGGTGGCGCTTCATTTTTAAGCACTCACCCATCTAGCGGGCAGCGCATCAACGAGCTAAATGCCCGTATTCCTGTTGTTATGCCGCTCTATGAGCAAGCGCAGCGCAACAAACCACCGGTACGTCGCATCGTGCCGCGCACGTTTTAAAAAAGGCGCCGCGCACGTTTTAAAGCCAGTTCAGTGCCTGGGTGGGCACATCACTAATGATGCCGTCCACCCCCATCTCTGCCAACGTGATAGCACGTTCGGCATCGTTCACCGTCCATGTTGATACATATAACCCGGCCTCATGTGCTTGTTTGATTAGTTCAGGCTCACAGCGTGCTTGGTGTGGGCCAAGGCTGCTGCAACCCAAGGCGGTGGCGATGGCAATGGGGTTGCCAGCGAAGTCTTGCTCAAATAAGAAGCCACGATCAATGCTTGGTGCGTGCTCGGCAATCGCGGTTAAGTAGCGTGGATCAAACGAGGTGGTTCGGGCGCGGCCACTCAGGCCAAAGTGCTGCCATAACGCCGGTAGTTTTTGCACAATAATGGCTTGGTCGTGCTCATTGCAGGGCTTTACCTCTAGTTCTAGGTGCTCAAAGTCGATTAAAAGTGCCAATACTTCAGCCAAGCTAGGCACTCCTTCTGCTACTGGCCAATAAGGCCACTGAAGCTGACAGGCGTCGAGCTGACTTAATTCAGCCTGCGTATGTTCGCGAACCAAACCAACCCCATTGGTAGTGCGCTCCAAGCGGTCATCATGAATCACCACCAGCTCACCGTCGGCACTGACACGAATATCAAACTCTACCGCGCGTATCCCTAAATTTATTAGGTGACGAAAGCCGGCTAGTGTGTTTTCTGGTGCCTCACCGCGTGCACCGCGATGGCCAATTAAGCGTGTATGCATAGTCCTTAATCTTCATTGAAGTGCCAACCAATACGTTAACGCAGATTTTATGAAAGCGTCATGACGTTTTGGCCCGCACTGTGGTCTAATTGCCGCCATTATGTATAAGCCATTATCGTGTTTTATTGGATTGCGTTATACCCGCGCTAAGCGTCGCAATCATTTCATCTCCTTTATGTCATTCAGTTCGATGATAGGCCTGATGCTGGGTGTTGCCGTGCTCATTACGGTGCTCTCAGTAATGAACGGTTTTGATCGTGAGCTGAAGCAGCGCATTTTGGGTATGGTGCCGCATGCCACCATCACGAGTCCGGAGCCATTGGCGAACTGGCAGGCGATGGTGAAAATTGCCGAGTCCACTCCCGGTGTTGTCGCTGCTGCACCGTTAACTCAAGTGCAGGGTATGTTGACGGCCAATGGTCAAGTCAGCGGGGTACTGGTCAGTGGCATTGAGCCAGAGCAAGAGCGCAAGGTTTCTATTGTGCCGGACTATTTTCAGTCTGGTAGTTTGGATCAGCTCGTTGATGGCGAATTTGGCATTGTGTTGGGTCAGCAGTTGGCGAGTAGCTTAGGACTTAGTCAGGGCGATTCAGTGACTTTGGTATTACCGGAAGCGGCACTAACAGCCGCTGGCATTGTGCCGCGCTTTAAACGTTTTAAAGTAGTTGGTATTTTCCGCGTTGGCGCTGAAGTAGATGCCATGTTGGCTTATGTGCATTACGCCGATGCTGGTCGTTTATTGCGCATTGGCGATCAAGCCACTGGCATGCGCCTGAAAATGGATGACTTGTTTGCTGCGCGCCGCAACACCGAGCATGTGCTGTATCAATTACCCAGCGGATTTTATGGTCAAGATTGGACACAAACCCAAGGCAGCTTGTTTAACGCCATCAAAATGGAAAAAGCCATGATGTCGTTACTGCTGCTGCTAATTGTCGCAGTGGCTGCATTTAATATTGTTTCTAGCCTTGTCATGGTGGTTAACGACAAGCGCTCAGATATTGCGATTTTACGTACCTTAGGTGCTACGCCCGGCATGATCCAACGCATCTTCCTTGTGCAAGGCACCACCATTGGTTTGGGTGGCACGGTGATGGGGGTGTTGTTGGGTATTGGCCTGTCGTTATCGGTAAGTGATATTGCGCGTGGCATTGAACGGTTGTCTGGCCAGCCCATGTTTGATGCGTATTTTGTAAATTATTTGCCATCACAACTGCTTTGGTCAGATGTGTTGTGGGTAGGTGTAGTCGCTTTTTTAATGAGCTTTGTCGCGACGATTTATCCGGCAGCACAGGCAGGCAAAGTACAGCCGGCAGAGGCCTTACGTTATGAATAATCCAGCGATTGTGTTGGCTGCGCAGGGCCTGCACCAGGTATTTAGTGAAGGTCCACAAACGGTCAGTGTGCTCAATGGTTTGTCATTAACCGTTCAGGCTGGCGAGCGTTTGGCCATTGTTGGTCGATCAGGTGCGGGTAAAACCACCTTGCTGCATTTGTTGGGCGGCTTAGAGCAGCCGAGTTCGGGTAGTGTCACGCTCATGGGCAAAGATTTTAGTGCGGTGTCTGAGCGTGAGCGCAGTCAGCTGCGCAACAAACACATCGGTTTTGTGTATCAGTTACATCACTTGTTGCCAGAGTTTAGTGCGCAGGAAAACGTCGCTTTGCCAGCCATGATCGGTGGTTATTCCAGTAAAGAAGCCATACAAATGGCGGATGATTTATTAGCGCGTGTCGGTTTGGGCAGCCGTCGTCTGCATAAGCCTTCAGAGTTATCCGGTGGAGAGCGTCAACGAGTTGCTTTAGCGCGCGCGTTGGTGACTAAGCCGGCATTGATTTTAGCTGACGAGCCGACAGGTAATTTGGATCGTGATACCGCTGAATCAATCCATGCTTTGATTGTTGAGCTGAATGAAACCCTAGGCACTAGTTTTGTTATTGTTACCCACGAATCACG
>CAYYWS010000107.1:0-1475 GCA_964473955.1 uncultured Paraperlucidibaca sp.
TCTTTGTTGGCAACATCTAGGCGCTGTGAAGTCACTTTCACACCACTGTCAGCCACTAAACGAACGGTTTCGGCCAAACCTGCTTCATTGACGTCACTCAAAGCCAAGTGGCAACCGCGCTTAGACAACAAAACAGCTAATGAACGACCCATGCCTGAGCCAGCACCCGTGATTGCAGCAACTTTATCGGTAAAGTTTTTCATAAATTTATCCAGTTATATGACAGCGACGGATGGCAGGTTATATGTGACAATGCGTCTTGTCAACTCACTTCGTCGCAGTAGTCAACACTGACTTTACACCGACTGGCAATCGCAAACAGCCCTCTTGGATGATTCGCTGCAGCTCTTGAACATACGGTAATTCTGCATCTGCTTCCCGCACAGCGGCATACAATGTGCACCAAACCCCTACTTCACCTAAGGCGCGTGTTTTCACCCACTGCTTAGCAACAAACTCTGCTGCCGCCCATGCCGGTAATGCACAGACACCGCGATCACTTGCCACCAACTGCACCATCATCATAGTGAGCTCGGTATAACGTCGTTGGTTAGGCATAACACCAGCTGGTAGTAAAAAGTGCTTCACAATATCTAGCCGATCATCATCAACGGGATAGCTAATCAGGGTCTCAAGGTTTAAGTCATCGGCATAAATTACCGGCTTTTGATTAAGCGGATGATCAACGCTCAGCACCAATACCGACTCATAATGAAATAAGGGTAAATACACCAAGCCACTTAATTGGCTTGGGTTTGAAGTCACTACCCAGTCTAACTGTCCATCCACTACATCGGCTTGAGCATCACCTTGAAAGCCACTTTGGAAGTCCAAATCTACTTCGGGCCAATGGCGTCTAAATTCGTTAAGTGCAGGCATTAACCAATCAAAACAACTATGGCACTCCATGGCCATATTTAGCCGTCCACTTTGCCCTCGCTGCAGCTTGCGAATATCACGCTCTGCCGCCTGCATCAGTGGCAATACTTCATCTGCTAAAGCCAACAACCTTGAGCCCATTAGCGAAAACTGTGGCGGTTTAGACTTACGCACAAAAACCGGTGCTTCTAACCATTCCTCTAATTCACGCAGCTGGTGAGACAACGCTGATTGGGTTAAGTGCAATTGCTCTGCCGCCGCAGACACCGAACCAAACTGCTCAATCGCTTTTAGGGTTTTTAACTGGCGTAAATCAATCATTACAACTGCTCTCGGTTAACAACAGCCATAAACATTAGCATAACTAATCATTTTTGTTAGAAAAATGAGTTTGATTCAACTTGCTAGCTTGCTCACACTGCACGTCTTAATGAATAAGGAGTAGGTTATGAAAACGCATATTTTGGGCTTTCCCCGCATTGGACAGGATCGCGAGCTCAAAAAAGCACTGGAGTCTTATTGGCGCGGCGATAGCCACCTCGGTGAGCTAGAACAGTGTGGGCGCAGACTGCGCCAACACCACTGGTTTCAACAGG
>CAYYWS010000107.1:1575-6669 GCA_964473955.1 uncultured Paraperlucidibaca sp.
GTCGCTGAAGCACAAGCGCTGTCATTACCGGTAAAAGCTGTGCTGATTGGCCCCGTGACCTATCTTTGGTTAAGTAAATGCGCCGGTGCGACCTTTGATAAGTTGTCTTTGCTGGAGCGATTGCTGCCAGTCTACGTTCAGATTCTGCAAAAGCTGGCAGACCTTGGTGTGACTTGGGTGCAAATTGATGAGCCGATTTTATCACTCGACTTACCGCAAGCTTGGCAAGGTGCGCTGGAGCTGGCTTATCACCGCCTGCAACGTCATGACATTAATATACTGGTCGCCACTTACTTCTCACCGTTAGCCGAAAATCTTTGGTTAGCCAGCCATTTACCGGTGGCCGGACTGCATATTGATGGTGTTCGCGCGGCACACGAGGTACAGGCCGTTGTTGATCAACTGCCTGAATACAAAGTGCTGTCGTTAGGCATTGTGAATGGCCGCAATATTTGGCGTAGCGACTTAAACCAACTGCTAAGCACCATCAAGCCAGTACATCAACGTCTGGGCCAACGGCTATGGTTATCGTGCAGCTGCTCCTTGCTGCATGTGCCGGTAGACGTGACGCGCGAAAACTCACTGCCAGATGGCCTGCAACATTGGCTGGCATTTGCCACACAAAAGCTTGATGAGTTAACCATCCTAAAGCAGGCGCTATTAACGCCAGATGATGCACGCGTTCAAACCGCCCTGAAAGCCTCGGCCTATAGTGCCCAGCAGCGCAAAACGGATACGCGCTGGCGCAACGATGGTGTGCGCAAAGAGGTGGCCGAACTAAGCCACGCTTCTGCTCAACGTCTCAACGAATTCAGTCAACGTGAGACGGCACAAGCAAAGGCATTTAAGTTGCCACTCTTACCGACCACCACCATTGGCTCATTTCCACAAACAACGGCCATTCGACGTGCACGTGCTGACTTCAAAGCTGGCCACTTATCCGAGGCAGACTACACCAAGGCCATGGAGGCCGAAATTGCCACTGCAATTAGCGAACAAGAGGCCTTAGGTATTGATGTGCTGGTACATGGTGAGGCCGAGCGTAACGACATGGTCGAATACTTTGGCGAACAACTAGAAGGTTTTGTCTTTACGCGTTTTGGCTGGGTCCAAAGTTACGGTAGCCGCTGTGTCAAACCACCCATCATTGTGGGTGATGTCTCGCGCCCGCAACCAATGACGGTGGCGTGGACTCGTTATGCACAGTCACTGACCGACAAACCAGTCAAGGGCATGCTGACCGGCCCTGTGACACTGCTGTGCTGGTCATTTGTACGTGATGATATGCCGCGCTCAGAAGTGGCGTTGCAGCTTGCACTTGCCGTACGTAAAGAAGTGGTTGATTTAGAGCAAGCGGGCATTGGCATTATCCAAATTGATGAGCCTGCTTTCCGTGAAGGCTTGCCGTTACGCCGTAGTGAGCAAAATGCGTATTGGGATTGGGCCGTGCGCGCATTTCGCATTTCGGCATCGGGGGTGGCCGATCAAACGCAGATCCATACCCATATGTGTTACTCAGAGTTTAATGACTGCATTAACCATATTGCAGCCATGGATGCGGACGTCATTACCATTGAAACTGCTCGCTCTGGCATGGCCTTGCTGCAAGCATTTGAGGATTTTGACTATCCCAACGGCATTGGCCCCGGTGTGTATGACATTCACTCACCACGGGTGCCAGAAACCGAAGCGATGGCACACTTACTGGCACTGGCCGCACGCCGCATTCCTTTGCAGCGTTTGTGGGTGAATCCTGACTGCGGCTTAAAAACCCGTCAGTGGCCAGAAGTGCGTGCCGCCTTAACGCATATGGTGCAAGCCACCCAGCAGCTAAGACAGCAGCTCAGTCCAAAACTACAGGCGAGCGGCTAACTCGGCGCCTTCTTTGATGGCTCGGCGGGCATCTAGCTCGCCGGCCAACTTAGCACCACCAATCACGTGATAACGCGGATCAACAATCGCACCGGTTTTGTCTCGCGGCAGCAGCTCATCAACTGACTCTTGGCCAGCACAAACAATCACATGATCGACATCTAAAATGCGGGTTTCATCTTCGCCAATACGGATATGCAGCCCAAGATCATCAATCTTTTCGTAGCTGGCTTCAGCAATCATCTTCACACCAAACTGCGCCAATAACGCTTTGTGTGCCCAGCCGGTAGTTTTACCAGGACCTGCACCCATTTTCTTTTGACCCGGCTTACGTTGCAGCATGGTGATTTCACGTGTTGCTAAACGACGTTCTGGTGCCGCTAGACCATTTTCCTGCACGGTCAAATCAACACCCCAATGCTTAGCCCAATGCTCAACAGATTGATCATGCTCTTCTAACAAATACGCGCACATGTCGACCCCGATGCCACCGGAACCAATCACCGCGACACGGTTACCGACTTCCGCCTCACCACGTAATACCTGTGAGTAGCTCAGTACTTTCGGGTGGTCTAAGCCAGGGATTGGCGGCATACGTGGCTTAACGCCAGTAGCAATAATCACTTCATCGTAATCAGACAATTGATCATGATTTACCTGAGTGCCCAACTTCAAATTCACGCCTGTGCGCGTGAGCTCGTAGCGGTAATAACGAATCGTTTCTTTAAACTCTTCTTTGCCCGGTACATTGGCCGCCATATTAAATTGACCGCCAATATCATCTGCAGCTTCATACAAAGTCACCTCATGACCACGGTCTGCGGCAACAGTTGCCGCTGTCAGGCCCGCCATGCCAGCACCCACTACAGCAACTTTTTTCGGCTTATTGGTTTTCAGATACACCAGTTCAGTTTCATAACCTGCGCGCGGATTAACCAAGCAAGTGGCGCGCTTATTCGAGAAGGTTAAGTCCAAGCAGCCTTGGTTACAGGCAATGCAAGTGTTAATCGCTTCCGGGGTGCCTGCCATGGTTTTGTTCACAAAGTCAGGATCCGCCAGCAATGGACGCGCCATAGAGATCAAATCAGCGTCACCACTGGCAACAATGTCCTCACACACTTCTGGCGTATTAATGCGGTTTGACGCCATCACCGGAACACTGAGCTCTTTTTTGATGCGTGCAGTGACACTACGGAAGGCGGCGCGCGGCACTTGGGTGGCAATGGTTGGTACACGGGCTTCGTGCCAGCCAATGCCGGTATTCAAAATCGTAATCCCTGCGGCTTCTAATGCCTTGGCAATAGTCACAATGTCTTCCCATGAGTTACCACCGGGCACCATGTCAATCAGCGACAAACGATAGGCGATAATGAAGTCAGGCCCGACTGCCTTGCGCACAGCTTTGACCACTTCCACTGGGAAGCGCATACGGTTTTCAACCGGACCGCCCCAGCGATCGGTACGCTGGTTAACACGCACACAGATAAACTGGTTCAGCAAATAGCCTTCGGAACCCATAATTTCAACACCGTCATAACCCGCCAACTTGGCAAGTTTTGCGGTGTGGGCGTAATCCTTAATGGTCTTCAAAATGGTTTTTTCGCTCATTTCCTTAGGCTTAAAAGGATTAATGGGCGACTTAACAGCCGAAGCTGAAACTTGGAACGGATGGTAGGCATAACGACCTGCATGCAATACTTGCATCAAGATTTTGCCATCATGCTCATGCACTGCTGAGGTGACACGGCGATGGTTAAGGATGTCGGCGTAACTGCTCATGGTGCCGGCAAATGGCAGTAACCAGCCCTGCTTATTCATCGCGATGCCGCCCGTAATCATCAGTGCAGTGCCGCCCTTAGCGCGCTCTGCAAAGTAGGCCGCTAATTTGCCATAGTTCCAAAAGCGATCTTCTAGACCGGTGTGCATTGAGCCCATCACGATACGGTTTTTCAGCGTCGTAAAACCTAAATCCAGTGGCGCCAGCATGTTTGAGTAAGCAGTCATTTTTGTTCTCGTCAAATACGATTGAGTGGACTATATTAACACCGTTAAGATACAAGGTCTTTTGAACATGTCAAGCAACCAAGAACGACACAATTATCACCATGGCGACCTACGCCAGAGCTTAATTGATCATGGGCTGACCATGGTAGGCGAAGTTGGTATCGGTGCGCTGAGCCTACGAAAGCTCGCTGAACGCGTTGGTGTGTCACCACCTGCGCTGTACCACCACTTCAAAAATAAGCAGGATTTATTACTCGCCTTGGGTGAGGCCAGCATCGATAATTTTGAAGCAGCCATTGGCCAAGTCATTAACCAAACGGACGCTTCATTAAATGACTTTGTCTTGGCCTATGTGCGTTTTGCTCGCGACAACCCAGAACAATATGAGCTGATGCTGGGGCGCGATAACTGGCACGACGTGGATAACACCGCGTTTCACAAACGTGCCCGCGACAGCTTCCGCGGCTTAGGCCAATTACTGCTTAAACTGCAGTCAGAAGGACATATTGCAGCCGATATCAACGTCTTGCGTTTGGCCCAAGTGGCATGGGCTACCTTGCACGGCTTATGCCGTATGTATAACGACGGCCTGGCCTTTAGTGCGGAAACGGTTGAAGACATTGCGCTGTATGCCCTAGGCCTAATTCGCGGCGCGATTGGGCAACACCCACTGCCATAAAAAACGCCCGCATTAGCGGGCGTTTTCAAAGCGGTTGCGACTAGCGGGCAACAGGCTTTTCAACCACCTCATAAACGCTGGTTGTTCCACTCACTTCATGACCAGTAATCAATAATGGCTTACCGGTTGGCGACACACTCGCAGGCACAAAGGCTAAACCTTCAGCTCCTAAGTCACCTTGCTCGGTAGGGCCTTTAGTAAAGTCACGGGAGTTCAAATAATCCTGAAAAACAGGGCTTCTTGGATCCGTGATATCAAATGCCATGACACCACCCACACGCTCCAAGCCTAAAAAGGCAAATGTTTTGCTGCCGATAGCGCCCAACACAACACCCTCTGGCTCAGGGCCTTTATTACGGCTACGTGTATCTAAGGTTGCGACGGCATGATTACTATTAAAATTTAACTTACATGCACGATCACGATCTACGCCTGCAAAACAGTTATCACCCGCTAAATGCTGCTCAATAAAGTCCTTAGAGTCCCACACTAGCTCACCATTGCTACCGTTAAACACCGCCATGCTTCGACCACCATAC
>CAYYWS010000108.1:0-6653 GCA_964473955.1 uncultured Paraperlucidibaca sp.
AATGTGCACTACATCGTTAAAGGCCAAGATATTGTTATTGTGGATGAACACACTGGCCGTACCATGGCCGGGCGTCGTTGGTCTGAAGGCTTGCACCAAGCGGTAGAAGCAAAAGAAGGTGTGAAGATCAACGCCGAAAACCACACCCTCGCCAGTACCACCTACCAAAACCTATTCCGTCTATATCGCAAATTAGCCGGTATGACCGGTACTGCTGATACTGAAGCGCCAGAGTTCCTGCTGATTTACGGCCTCGATGTGGTGGTGATTCCAACGCATCGTCCCATGGTTCGTAAAGACTTAGACGACTTGGTGTTTATGTCACCAATCGATAAATACAAATCGATTGTTGAAGACATCAAGGCATATCGTGAAAAGGGCGCGCCAGTTTTGGTGGGTACCGCCACCATTGAGGCCAGTGAGTTACTGTCTGAATTATTAAAGCAGTCAGGCATCGAGCACCGCGTGTTGAACGCTAAGTTCCACGAACAAGAAGCAGAAATTGTGGCTCAGGCTGGTCGCAGCGGCACGATTACTATTGCCACTAACATGGCTGGTCGTGGTACTGACATTGTGCTGGGTGGTAGCTGGAAAGAAGCGGCAGAAAAATTGGGTGACGCTGCAACTCCAGAAGTTATTGAGCGCTTAAAGCGTGAGTGGGAAGACGATCACGCCAAAGTAATTGCTGCTGGTGGTTTGCACATCATCGGTTCAGAGCGCCATGAGTCGCGTCGTATCGATAACCAGTTGCGTGGTCGTGCAGGTCGCCAAGGTGACCCTGGTGTTACTCGCTTTTATTTGTCGCTTGAAGATGACCTGATGCGAATTTTTGCCAGCGACCGAGTGAAGGCGATGATGCGCTCACTGGGTATGAAAGATGGCGAAGCGATTGAGCATCCTTGGGTATCAAAATCAATTGAAGGTGCACAGCGTAAAGTTGAGGCACGTAACTTTGATATTCGTAAAAACCTGCTGAAATATGATGACGTCGCTAACGAGCAGCGCCAAGTGATCTATCGTCAGCGTGATGACATCATGAATGCCGAGTCGATTCGCGACAATATCGACCTGATTCATGACGATGTCGTGGATAGTGTGATTAACGCATACATTCCGCCGCAAACCATGGAAGAGCAATGGGATCCGGTTGGTCTTGAAGAGGCGCTGAAAGAAGACTTTGGTTTGAGTCTGCCCGTTAAGCAATGGCTGGATACCGAAAAAGCACTGAACGAAGAAGGTTTGCGTGCTCGCATTCGTGACTTGGTGCGTGAGGCTTGGAGCAACAAGCGTGAGCGTATGGAGCCAGGTGTTGCTGACCAGTTAGAAAAGCAAT
Organism: uncultured Paraperlucidibaca sp.; assembly: GCA_964473955.1. Lineage (GTDB taxonomy): Bacteria > Pseudomonadota > Gammaproteobacteria > Pseudomonadales > Moraxellaceae > Perlucidibaca. Next base: position 1,334 of record CAYYWS010000108.1, read on the forward strand.
TGATGTTGCAGGTGATTGACCGCCATTGGAAAGAACACCTGTCGGCCATGGACTACCTGCGTAAGGGTATTCATTTACGTGGTTATGCTCAGAAAAACCCAGAGCAAGAATACAAACGCGAAGCCTTTCAACTGTTTGAGCAACTATTGTCGGCAGTAAAGTTAGAGCTGGTTGAAACGCTGTCTCGCCTACATGTACCAACGGCAGAAGAAGTTGCTGCGATGCAGGCCCAACGTGAGGCTGAAGCGCGTGCGATGACCATGCAGTTTGAGCATCCAGATGCTGCTAGCGGCGGTGAAGTGGATGGTGCTGAAGTTGAGCTGACAGCACCAGAAATGCCAACAGAAGATGCTACCCAACCGTTTGTACGTGATGTGCCAAAAGTGGGTCGTAATGAGCCTTGCCCTTGTGGCAGCGGAAAAAAATATAAGCATTGCCATGGTCAATTGACCTAAGGAGTAAATGATGGCGGTAGGTGATTTGTCTTTGCCGGTGATGCACCCTGTTGACGGGGTTCGAATTGGTATTGCTGAAGCGGGTATTCGTTACCGTAACCGTCGCGATCTTGTAGTGTTTGAGTTATGTGAAGGGGCGAATACGGCTGCCGTTTTCACCACCAACGCATTCTGTGCTGCGCCAGTGCAGTTGGCCAAGTCTCACTTGCAGCAGTCACCTGCTCGTTACCTGCTCATCAACACCGGTAATGCCAACGCCGGCACAGGTGCAAAAGGTATGGAGGCCGCTATTCGTAGCTGCCAACAACTGTCTTCGATGACGGCTGTGCCTGCTGCTGCGGTGTTGCCATTCTCTACTGGTGTGATTGGTGAGCAATTGCCGGTTGATCGTTTGATTGCTGGTTTGCCAAATGCACTGAATGATTTGTCTGCAGAGAATTGGGAAGCGGCAGCGAGTGGCATTATGACCACTGACACGCTGCCTAAAGGCGCTAGTGAGCAGTTTGAGCTTGATGGTATTACATACACCGTCACAGGCATCTCTAAGGGTGCCGGCATGATCCGGCCGAATATGGCAACCATGTTGGCTTATGTGGCCACCGATGCGGCCATTGATGGTGAATTGCTACAAGCGCTGCTGCGTGAAGTCGTCGAATCATCGTTTAACCGTATTACGATCGATGGTGATACCTCCACTAATGACGCCTGTGTGTTAGTGGCTACGGGGCGAGCAGGAAATAAGCTCGTGACCAATCCCCAATCAGCTTTATACGCCGCCTTGCAGGCGGTATTGGCGCGTGTATTCCAGCGCTTAGCTCAGCTGATTGTGCGAGATGGTGAAGGTGCAACTAAGTTCATGACAGTGCAGGTTGAGGGTGGTGCATCAACCCAAGAGTGTTGTGATGTGGCCTATGCCGTTGCTCATTCACCATTGATCAAAACGGCCTTTTTTGCATCCGACCCTAACTGGGGCCGCATTTTGGCAGCGATTGGCCGTTCCGGTGTGCCTGACTTAGATGTGGGCAAGATTTTTGTGTGGTTAGACGACGTTTTGCTCTGCGAAAACGGTGGTGCTGCAGAAAGTTATAACGAAGCACTCGGTGCCGCAGTCATGCAAAAGCCTGAAATCACCATTCGTATTGCATTGGGTCGTGGTGAGTTTAATGACACGGTCTGGACCTGCGACTTGTCCTACGACTACGTCAAGATAAACGCTGACTATCGCTCCTAATGGTTCCGCTGATTCATGTAGTTGCCGCTGTTATTGTTGATGACAGTGGCCGCTACTTAGTGGCCAAACGCGCTGCGCATAAACACCAAGGTGGCTGTTGGGAGTTTCCCGGCGGCAAAGTTGATCTAGGTGAAAGTGAAGAGCAGGCGTTAACACGTGAGCTGGCTGAAGAAATTGGCCTAACTCCGACACAGCAACGACCACTACTCAGTGTTTGCCATGATTATGGTGATCGCCGTATTTTATTATCGGCTTGGTTGGTGACGTCATTTTTGCCCGGTCCACGGTTATCTCAGCCAGAGCCAAATCATCTTGTTGGTTTAGAAGGCCAACCCTTGTTATGGGTAAGCGCCGCTGAGTTACCAACACTGCATTTCCCCGATGCCAACAGACCTATTTTAGCTGCAGCACTGTTGCCACAGCTGCTGCACATTAGCCCCAGTTTTAGCCATGAAGCGGCATGGCAAGCGTGGTTGTTGCAGCGTTTGCAGCGACCCGACGATAGCCCGCAAAAAGCCGCAATTATTTTGCGTCAGCCTGGCTTAGATGATGAGCAGTATTTGCGTTGGGCGGCGTTTGGTTTGGCGCGCTGCCAAGCAGCCGGTGTTGATTTTCTAGTACACGGCTCTGTGCGGCGCTTAGAGCAGCTGCCGCAAGCAGCGGGTGTGCATTTACCCTTTGCGCAAATAGCCGGCCTTAAAGCGCGTCCTGTGCCACAGGATAAGGTGATGTTGGTGGCCTGCCACAATGAGCAGGAGTTGACCTATGCGCAGCAGTTGGCTGCAGACTGTGCTTTGTTGTCGCCGGTGTTGGCCACTAGCAGCCACCCTGAGCAGCAAGGCATGGGGTGGTCACGTTGGGCTGAAATGGTCAAAACGGTGAATATTCCGGTTTATGCACTCGGCGGCATGGCGCCTGATCTAGTAGAGCAAGCGTGGTTAAATGGTGGCCAAGGTGTTGCCGGAATTACTGGTTTTTAAGTGCAGCAAAATCTTCATCGAGTAGGTCATCAGGTGGCGTTTGTGCCGGAATGGCATACTGCTCATCGGCCCAGGCGCCTAAGTCAATCAGCTTGCAGCGCTCGCTACAGAACGGCTTAAAGGTGTGTTTATCATCCCATAACACAGGCTTTGCACAGTGTGGGCAGTTAACACGTAGGCGGGTGCTGGTCATGCGTTGGCTCGTTGCAAATAGAGTGGGTGTAGACGGTTTATTTCCGCATAAAGGTCATTCAAGCTGCCAGTATTGGAGATGACATCATCTGCTTTGGCAAGGCGTTGCTCTCGACTAAGTTGCGCCGCCATGATCGCTTTAATTTGTGCTTCGCTGTTGCCATCACGAAGGCTTGCGCGTTGTAATTGTAAGGCTTCTGGCACATCAATTACTAAGCTGTGCTGCACCAGCTTTGCTTGGCCGGTTTCCCATAATAGCGGTGTTGCCAGAATAGCATACGGCGATGAAGCCACTTGCAACTGACGAATCAACTCGGCATGGATAGCCGGATGTGTAATCGCCTCCAAAGCTTGTCGTTGACTGACATCAGCAAACACAATTTCACGTAGCTTAGGCCGATCAAGCGAGCCATCAGCGGCTAAGACGTCTTGGCCAAAGTGTTGGGCGATAGCGGCAAGTGCGCGCTGACCTGGCTGAACCACTTCGCGCGCAACAACGTCGGCATCAACAACAACAATGCCTAACGTTTGAAAATAGTCGGTGGCGGCTGTTTTGCCAGAGCCAATGCCGCCGGTAACACCTAAAATCCAATTTGCCATAACGCTTATTGCAGTCCCCATAAAAAAATCATTGCACCAGCAACGCCTAAGGCGGGTCCAAAGGCAAAAGCCCCTTGTTGCTGGTGTCGCCAACGCAGCCATAATGCTTGGCTTAGCCCTAATAGCGATGCCGCTAACAGCACAGAAGGTAAGGCTAGCGGTCCCAGCCAAGCGCCTAGCGCGGCCAGCAGTTTGATATCGCCGCCACCCATGCCATGTTTGCCGGTTATTACTTTAAAGCCTGTGGCTAATGTCCACAGTAATCCCCAGCCCAACATGGTGCCCCAGACCGCAGCGGATAGGCTGATGCCTAATGGGTTGAGGTTCAGACTGGCAAACAATAGGCCTAACCATAACAACGGTAGTGTGATGCGATCGGGCAGCCATTGTGTTTGTGCATCGATGATGGTGCCTGCTAATAAAAACATCATGAACACATAGGCTGCTAAGGCGTAAGCACTTAAACCAAAATAGAGCACAGCAGCAACGGCGAGTGCGGCGCTGGTTAGCTCCACTAAGGGGTACAACCAAGCAATGGGTTTGCCACAATGACGGCATGCGCCGCGTTGCCAGGCCCAGCTTAGAACAGGGATAAGCTCATACCAACGCAAGGTCGTTTTGCAATGCGGGCAGTGCGAGCGTGGTGAGCTTAAAGATAAGTTAGGTTCGGGTGGTAGTGGCCATTGTTCTGGATCTTGTTCATGAGCAAAAACAGCATGCTCATACTCCCACTCTTGCTCAATCATTTTAGGCAGGCGTGAAATCACAACATTGCAAAAGCTGCCCAAGATAAGGCCCAACAAACCAACCAAAATGACAATATCAAGACTTATCAAAAAATTTGCCCTAGCTGAAACAGCGGTAAATACAGTGCCAGCACAATAATACCTACTAGCGCGCCAATCAATGCCATCAGTAATGGTTCAATCAGTTTCAGCATTTGCGCCAGACCTTGGCTAAGCTCTTGCTCGTACTGCTCGGCCAGAATGCCAATAAGCTTTGCTAGGCTGCCTGAGGCTTCACCGACAGCAATTAGCTGCACACTAAAAAGTGGGTACTGCTTTATTTTTGCCATGGGCTCTGACAGCGGCTGGCCAGCACTGACACCGGCCATTAGCTGCTGTTGTACCGCTGCTAGTGGCGATTCTAGAACAACACGATCTGCGCTTAATAAGCATTCTAAGTAAGGCAGCCCGGCTTGTAGGCAGTCGGCGAGTGAGCGATGCCAGCGCTGCAACCAATAGGCACGGCTGAGCGACTTCAGTCCCGGTGCATGCCATAAAAACAGGTGAAATACGCCTCGAAACCGAGCCGAGTAACGCCAGCTGATTTGCATCAAAATAAAGACAACAATTAGCGCCGCTAATAACACATAAAAGTAGCGAGCCAGCCACTGACTAAATTGCATCAGCGCCTGTGTAAGCCAAGGCAGCTCGGCATTAAAGCTGGCATATAGCTCAACAAAGCTAGGTACCACCCGCATCAGTAAGTACAAACTGATCAGCAGGGCGGCGGACAAAATAATCATGGGGTAACGCATGGCTTGGCGTGTTTGCTGATTTAGCGATAGTCGCTTGGTGATAGTTTGGGCAAGGTGGTGTATTTCATGTGCCAATTTACCGGTGCGTTCAGCCATTTCGAGTAGGCTTAAGTCGCTGGCATCAAATGCTTTAATGCTGTGCAGTGCAACCGATAACGGACGGCCTTGCTCAATAGCCAATATAACGGGCTGCCAATAACGCTGCTGCTTGGTATGGGCTTGTTGCTGTAGCAACATCAGTGCTTGATGAAGATCAATGCCGGCCTGCAGTAATAGGCTTAGCCGTTTCAGCCACTCGCAACGTTGCTGTGGGCTGGGGGAT
>CAYYWS010000109.1:0-3266 GCA_964473955.1 uncultured Paraperlucidibaca sp.
CGACTCATTCAAACACGTCTTCAAGTTGCCTATAGCACCCAAATTAATGAAGTCATTAGTGCCTATGAAGAGTCTATGCGGAGTGGCAACCCACCAAATCACACACGACTCGGACTTAGCTTGGCCTATTTACGTCAAGGTGAAACCACAAAAGCTAAAGCAACATTGGCGCCGCTGTTAGCGGAAGAGCCTAATCGAATTGATTACTTGATAACCGCAATGGACATTGCCTTTGCTGAGCGTGACTTTGCCGCCGCCGTTAAGCTTGGTCAACGAGGCTTGGCCATTCACCCCAACTCGCGCGCTTTAATTGAGCGCATTAGCCGCCCTGCGTTAGCACTCGGTAAGCCAGATGTTTTCCGCATGACATTAGAAAACGCCCTACGCCAGCACCCTAATGACATTCAGTTATGGCGAATCATGTCAGACACAGCAACTGCCGATAAAGACACCATGGCCGCCTTCAGAGCGCGGGCAGAGCTATTCTTTTTAAGTAACCGTATGGCAGAGGCTGAAGATCAACTGAATAACGCACTGCGGCTGGCGGCAAACAACTATTCTTTAACCGCACAGCTACAGCGCCGCCTAAATGAGATGCGTCGACTTGATGCCGAATTTAGACGCTAAGCACCCGTCTTTAACCACGGGCGCGTTTTAGCTCAGCAGAAAAATCCAACATACGATGCAGAGGGATCAGCGCGCGCTGACGAATTTCCTCGTCCACGGTGATGATCTGATCACCGTTCCGTAGCACCGCCGCTAAATTATCTAAAGCATTCATCGCCATCCAAGGGCAATGAGCACAAGACCGGCAAGTGGCACCGGTACCCGCAGTGGGTGCTTCCATCAGTAGTTTATCGGGTGCCGCCTGCTGCATTTTGTAAAAAATGCCGCGGTCAGTGGCCACAATAAACTGCTTATGCGGCAGGTTTTTAGCGGCGGCAATCAGCTGTGACGTTGAGCCTACGGCATCAGCAACTGCAACTACTGCTTCCGGAGATTCCGGATGCACCAACACACCGGCATCTGGAAATTGCTTTTTCAAATCCAGAATGCCGCGTGCTTTAAACTCTTCATGCACAATGCAGGCGCTATCCCACAAAATCATGTCAGCGCCGGTGACTTTCTGCACATAACTGCCTAAATAGCGGTCAGGTGCCCAAATGATTTTTTTGCCCTGAGCGCTTAGGTGATCCACCACATCAACAGCAATGCTAGATGTCACCACCCAGTCCGCTCTCGCCTTCACCGCCGCCGAGGTATTGGCATAAACCACCACGGTATGATCTGGATGAGCATCACAAAACGCCGTAAAACTATCAACCGGGCAACCTAAATCCAAAGAGCATGTAGCCTCAAGAGTGGGCATTAACACTCGTTTTTCTGGGCTTAAAATTTTGGCGGTTTCACCCATAAAGCGCACACCAGCCACCACCAGCGTCGAGGCTTCATGGTCACGACCAAAGCGTGCCATTTCCAAGGAGTCAGAAACACAACCACCGGTTTCTTCAGCGAGTGACTGCAGCTCAGGGTCGGTGTAGTAATGCGCCACTAAAACAGCGTCTTGCTGCTTTAACAGTGCTTTTATATCTTCACGCAGCTGCTGCTTTTCAGCCTGGGTATGAGTGTCAGGTGCCAACTTAATGCGATCAAGGTGTTGCTGCACCAAGGCCTGGGCAGCAACATCAACGGGCTTCATCAATGACATAACAGGGGCACCGAGTTGTTATAACTAAAGGTGGCGCATTCTACTACAAATCACTGGCACGACCATTGGCTTGATCCTTTAACGAACTGGGACGTTCCCACTCCGGTGGCGCCCAAATATGCTTGAGTCGCTGCATAACAGGGCCTGGTTTGGCCACATCTTTGATCATGTCAATAAATTCATGGAAGTTCAGAGTCAAAATATTATTGCTGTGAACTTGGCGAACAATGCCGTACTCCACTTTTTCTTCCTCAGGCGCAAACGTACCAAACCAACGATCAAACAAAATCAGCATGCCGCCATAATTTTTATCAATGTACTGCGGATTACGCGCATGGTGTACACGATGATGTGACGGTGTCACAAAAACATATTCAAACCAGCGTGGCAGCTTTCGCACAGACTCGGTGTGAACAAAATACTGGTAAGCCAAATCAACGGCATACATTGCCAAAACAATCTCTGGCGAAACACCGATCAACATCAATGGAGTAAAGAATAACCAATAGCCAGTTAAGGAATACAGCATGCTTTGACGCATGGCTGTGGTTAGGTTCATGTGCTCACCGCTGTGATGCACCACATGCGCACACCAAAACCAACGCACGCGATGACTGGTGCGATGGAAGCAGTAATAACAAAACTCTAAAAGAATAAATAACGGCACAATGGTGTAAATATTGACTGGGACATCAAAGAAACGTTGGTCGTAAACCCAGTACATAGCGGCCATAAAAATCAGCGCATGCACCACTAATTCAAACGCTTGATAAACCAAGCCCAGATTTAAGTTAGTAAAAATATCTTTAATGCGAAATTGCTCATCACTACCGCGCCAGCGCATCACCGCCCACTCGACCAAGAAAGTCGCAATGAATAAAGGGGCAAGCCCGATTAGAATGACCTGCTTCCAATCAATATGCTCACCTAAAACACCGTGTAATAGTGCCAAGGCTTCATTGAATAACTCGTGCATTTTGTTCTCCTGTACTCAGTTATGAGCACACATTACGCAGATTAGCGCGAACAGACTTGACAGTCATCGACATTTTTTTGACTATTTCAGACACACAAAGGAAATTTATATGTTGTCTGGCAATGTAAGTTCAGCATTTTTACAGGTCTTGACCGAATACTTGGCAGAACATGCACCTGCTCTACTACTACAACCCAATGGCGATTTAAGGCATAGCCCATACAAATCACAATTGGTCATGCCGGTGACATATTGGCAGCAGGTGCTGAGCTACAGTGCAGATCAACTAGAGCTACCCACACTAGGGCTAGTGTTAGGACAGCGATTTAAAATCAGCCAATTAGGGCCATTAGGCTATGTTTTACAGTCCTGTACTCGCTTAGGTGATGCCGTTTTAAGATTGCAGAAATACGAGCGATTAATCAATGATATCAATCATATGCAGCTTGAAGATGATAGTCGATCAGAACATATTTGCTTGGTTTGGGGCGCCGAACATGGCCGCCCTGGCACACTGGTAGATGAATGTGCCATCAGCACACTTATTCAAGTGACTAGAGATATTATTGGTATACCGGCCAG
>CAYYWS010000109.1:3366-6573 GCA_964473955.1 uncultured Paraperlucidibaca sp.
CAATTGGCAAAACAACTGGCAATGACGGAGCGCACCCTACATCGCCGACTGGATGCGTTAGGCACTAGTTACCGCCAGATTCGTGAGGACACCTTAGGCCATTTGGCAGAAGAGTATTTGCGTGATCACCGACTAACCTTAACGGAGATTACACAAATGCTGGGCTTTTCAGAACAAAGTGCATTTTCACGCGCGTTTAAAAGCTGGCGAGGAATCAGCCCATTAGCATGGCGCCAACAGGCCTCTTCTACTTAGGTCAATGGCTTCATTTGTGCATCAAACTGACTCAAGTCAGGCATCGGCAGAGGTGTTAAATCGTCTAAGCGGGTTAAGTAGTCGCGATAACTCTGCATAATCTCTTGCCGTTGCTCATCACTTAGATAAGGCACGTGATAACCCACAAAGGGTGGCAATACGGTCATGCCGGCATAACCTAGGCTACCCTGCAGCACTGGCTTTAAAATACCGGTGATATCGCCATGAATACCGCCCTCAGCGAGCATATAGTCGCGACCACCACAGGTAAGCGCCAATACAGCACGTTTGCCCACTAAGCCGCCCTTGTTATAGACCCGACGACCGCCATAAACGCGGCCTGAGACAAATACACGATCAATCCAGCCTTTCATAATGGCGGGCACGGAGAACCAATACAGTGGAAAGCTTAAGATCACCAGATCAGCCGCCATCAGTTTATCTAACTCCGCTTGAATATCAGCGGCTAACGCACCTGCATCCAAATTGGCACGTTGCTCCAAAGCATAATTCATATACTCGGCATTACCACGCTGACCAAAATCAGCCGCACTAGCCACTGGATTCCAGTTCATGGCGTATAAGTCTGACACCACCACGTGATGACCCTGCTGGGTAAGCACCTCAACTGCGACGTCTTTCATCGACGAGGTAAACGACTTGGGTTCAGGGTGAGCATGCACAATCAAAACATTCATAACGGTTCCTGATTAACAACAATTAATTGATCAACGGCAAATCCTGCAGCCCCGGCTTGACGCACATACTCTTGATAAACCTCTGCGGGCATCTGCGGCTGACGCGACATAATCCATAAATACTTATGATTCGGGCCGGTTACCCAAACATGCTGATAGTCTGGGTCAATGCCAGCAACAACGTAGGCGCCATAAAACGGGCCAAAAAATGACACTTTTAAGTGGCCTACATCTTCATCCTGAACCGCTAAGGCACGCCCTTCTGCTTGTTTCCATTCGTTTTTCTGCTCGTTAAAACCACGATTAATGACCTTAATACTGCCATCATCGTTAAGACTATACTCAGCAGTGACACGGCTTAAGCCGCGTTCAAACGAGTGGTCTAGGCGGGCAATCTCATACCAAGTACCTAAGTATTTAGCTTGATCAAAGGGAGTAACCGGTTGCACACCTTTTGGAGGACTAACACAGGCTGTCAGCCCCAGACATAGCACTAAAAGCCACGCTCTCATTGGCTTATCTCGACTACAACACGGCCGCGAATCTGCCCTGACATCAGCTGCTCGGCATATTGTGGTGCTTGTGCCAGACTAATGGTGGCCGCAGTAATTAAGCTTAAGGCCTCTGGCGTTAAGTCATCTGCTAAACGTTGCCAAGCCAGTTGGCGTAATGCCATTGGCGCCATCACACTATCAACACCAATCAAGCGCACCGCGCGCAAAATAAACGGCATAACAGTGGCGGGTAAATCCATGCCTTGTGCCAAACCACAGCTGGTCACTACGCCACCATAACGCGTCTGCGCACAGGCATTAACCAAGGTATGTGAGCCAACACAATCAACTACTGCTGCCCACTGCTCTTTTTGTAGCGGTTTGCCTGCAACCGAGAACTGCTCACGAGGCAAAATCGCAGCAGCACCGAGTTCGGTCAGATAGTCGTGCTCACTGGCTTTACCGGTCACAGCCGTGACCTGATAACCTAGCTTGGCTAAAATAGCGACCGCCACCGAACCGACACCGCCGGTAGCGCCCGTCACCAAAACAGGCCCTGAGTTTGGGCTAATACCTTGCTGCTCCAAAGCCAACACCGACAACATGGCGGTATACCCAGCAGTGCCAATCGCCATGCTGTCATGTGATGTCATGCTGTCAGGAATAGCGACTAAGTACTCACCAGGCACGCGCAGCTGCCCCGCCAAACATCCCCAACGGGTTTCGCCCAAGCCCCAACCATTCACCAACACACGATCACCCGCTTGCCACCGCGGATTAGTGCTTTCCAGCACCACACCAGCACCATCAATACCGGCCACCATGGGCCAAGTACGCACCACGGGTGATCGGTTGGTAATGGCTAAGCCATCTTTAAAGTTCAGTGTGGAATGAGACAGCGCAACTAAGACATCACCTTCTGGTAAGTCATTGCTGGTGAGTTGTGTTAACTCGGCTTTAACGGTTTGATCTTGTTTAGTCAGCAATAAAGCAGGAAAAGACATAGTACGGTCCGGTAGGTCGTAAAAACCCACCGAACATACCGGAAATTAGGCGTAGTAGTCTATGCGTCCCGGCTGTGAATCTGAGCTAGGTTGGGGTTTATCCGGCACTAAGTCATCACTTTGTGCTTCAGTAGATGCTGTTGCTCGACCTTGCCCACGTGCTTGTGTATCGGCCTGCGCCTCTTGCCCTTGACGTCCAAACTGCTGCGCAAATGACTGTGCATCCGCTGCACTCATGGTGCTCACACGGGCGTCATCAAGGCGAATACCTTGGGCCTCCATGGCCGACACTAAACGCGGCATCATGGTTTCAAGCAGATCAGCAGTCTGTGCCTGACGTGCCTGGAAATCGACCTGCGCAGTCTGCTGCCCGTTCATCACAATGCGGACATCAATCGGACCTAACTCTTGCGGATTAATTCTTACCGTGGCCTGGGTAATGCCTTGTGCCGCCAACTTAACCAGCTGCAAACCAAAGGCTTCAGAAAATGCTCGTTCGTTATGAATGGATACTGGCACTGAAACCACAGTGGCTGTTGCTGTGGTGGTGGGCACAGAAGTTGCCATAACGGGTTTGTTGTTTAAGCCCGCAAAGGCGGCCTCAGCGGCCTTTACATCAATATTGCTTAGCTGCACGTTGGTGACGTCTTTAGTGTCTTGCACGCCATTGCTAACTACTTTAATCGCTGCTGGTATTACTGTTGGTTCAGCCGATTTCACTGTCGCACTTGCTTGACTAACTGCCAGCTGTTGCTG
>CAYYWS010000110.1:0-6569 GCA_964473955.1 uncultured Paraperlucidibaca sp.
TACAAACGGAGTTGCATCATGTTAGCTAATATCGCAATTGTTTTACTTATATTGTGGGCGCTGGGCTTTGTATCAGCCTACACCATGGGTGGCTTTATTCATATTTTGCTAGTTGTGGCGGTTATTATGATTTTGGTGCGGGTGATTCAGGGTCGAAGGGTTTAACTGTATCAAGCTTAGGAAAACTGACCGTTTTTGAAGTCTTCATAAGCTTGCACAATTTCATCATGGCTATTCATTATGAAGGGGCCATGCGCGTTGATAGGCTCTTGGATGGGCTCGCCAGTTAATACAATGAATTGACTGTTTTCTAGCGCATGTACCTCAATATTTGCTTCGCGACTGGACATGACGGCCATGCCTTGTTCTTCCAATACTTCATTGTCTGCCAGTTGCAAACGCCCGGAACGTAGAAAAATCAGCGCGGTATGACCGGCTGGGGCATCAAAGTTAAAGTGGTTGCCGGCGTTAAGGTCAGCATCAAATACATTGATGGGTGTATGTGTTTTGGCGGGCCCGGTTTGATCTTGTAATTGGCCAGCAATCACGCGAACGTTGCCACCAGCATTTGCTAACGTGATGACTGGAATGTCTTGATAACTAAGGCTTTGGTATCGCGCAGGCTGCATTTTATCTTTGGCAGGTAAGTTCACCCAGAGCTGAATCATTTCAAAGCGCCCACCTTGTTGCGTGAACGCCTCGCTGAAAAACTCTTGATGCACAATGCCGCGTGCAGCGGTCATCCATTGCACATCACCTGCAGAAATAATGCCGCCACTACCACTTGAGTCACGGTGTTCAATTTCGCCAGCAAAGACTAGGGTGACTGTCTCGAAGCCACGGTGTGGGTGGGCATTCACACCTTTGCGTCGCGACGAGGGTTGGAGTTTCCCCGGCCCGATATGGTCTAGCAGCAAAAATGGTGAAACCGTATTGCCCAGTTCATAGTGCGAGAACACGGACAATACGGGGGAGAAGTCACCGACCGCAAAACGTGTGTCATTGCGATGCAAAAATGCCACTGTTTTCAATTGGATCGTTCCATACTGCCAAATCGTCCACTGTTGAAGTCACTAATGGCTTCGCGAATTTCTTGCGCAGTATTCATCACAAAAGGGCCATAACCTTCAATTGGCTCATTGAGTGGTTCACCGCTCAAAATCATGACCTTACTTTCGCTAGCAGTTTCGATGCTAAAGTCACTGCCATCTTGCTCAAACACCACCAGTTGTGACTCGCGTGCAATATGTTCACCATTCACTTCGATGGTGCCAGACAACACAACGAGTGCAAGGCTGCGGCCCGCTGGCACACTAAATGAAACCTGTTTGTTGGCGTGTAGTTCAACATCCCAGACATCAATCGGTGAAAAAGTATGTGCAGCACCAGGCTGATTAGCATACTCGCCAGCAATAACCCGCAACGTGCCAGCATCATCCGGTAAAGCAATATTGGGAATGTCCTGGCTCAAAATGCCTTGATATCCTGGTGCGGTCATTTTGTCTTTAGCAGGCAAGTTGACCCACAGCTGCAACATTTCCAGATTGCCACCTTTGGCACTGAATTCAGGTGAATGAAACTCTTCGTGCAAAATGCCAGCGCCTGCAGTCATCCACTGCACATCACCGGGGCCAATGGTGCCGCCATTGCCTGTCGAGTCACGATGAGAGACTTCCCCTTCATAAACAATAGTGACTGTTTCAAAACCGCGATGCGGGTGTTGGCCAACACCACGCTGTTGTGTGGTGGGTGTGAAGTCGTAAGGGCCAGCATGATCCAGCAGTAAAAATGGGCTGAGCTTTTGGCCAAAGCGCTCATAAGAGAACAGTGAGCGCACGGGGAAGCCATTGCCAACCCAGTGTTGATGGGGCTTGTCATATACGCCGTGCACTGTTTTCATAGCATGTCTCCGTTATTTCTCAAGATGATGTAGTCTTTGATAACTCAAGAAAATACGCTGCTCGCTTGGGCTTGAGTAGTCAGCAAAGCATGGTTTCATTGTTCTGTTTAGGGAACACTGGCTGTGTTTTATAGCCAATAATAATGAGTGAGGTTTAAGGGTAGATGACGTTAGCGCAAGTCAGTTCATCAAAAAATTGGTTGTCCGAGCTACCTGCAGATCATGCAGGGCCCCGCATTGCGCTTATTCATGGTTTTTTGGCTGGTCAACATATGCAGCGCCATTTGTTGCGTTGGGTGCGCGAACAAGGTTATGCCGATGCGAGTTTATTTAGTAATCATGCCAATATCCGATTGATCGCCGATTGGCTGCAAGAGGCAGCTTTAAAAGGGCGGCCTATTGCCTTGATCGGTTTTAGTCAGGGCGGTTTTCAGGTCATGAAAGTGGCGCAGGAGTTAACTCAGCGTGGGTTGACGGTGCAGTTGGTGGTGAGCATTGCTCGTGGCGGGGCTGGTTGGTTGTTGCCAGCTCAGTGGCGTTTCAGACATCAGCTGGGTGACACTCATATTGAGCATGTGCTCAATATCTATTCTCATGCGGATCGTTTGGGTACCAACCCGGTGGCTTCAGGTAATGCCTTACCAGAAAAGCAGGGCGCGCTGATCGAGAATATTGCTTTGCCGAGAACGCTGGCGATTGATCATATTACCTTGGTTCGCTGTTATCCGCACAATCGTGTGCACCCAGTGGTGATGCAGCAGGTGTTATCACCCATCGCATCAGCGTTGGCTAGGCTGACCTTAAGCCCATGACAAAATTCAGCGCGACTGTACGTACAGGAGCTTGGTTTAAAACCTTGCCGCCGTTGCTACAAGAAGCATTACTGAGCGCTGCCAACGAGTGTTACCTCGATGCTAAAGAACGCTTATTTGCGCGTGGTGACGAGTCTGACGGCCTTTATTGTGTGGTGGAAGGTGCAATAAAGCTGACGGGTACAGCTGCGAGTGGCAAAGAAGCTATTTTGGCTATTGTTGATGCACCAACATGGTTTGGCGAGATTGCCTTATTTGATGGTCAAGCCAGAACACATGATGCTTGGGCGGATGAGCCGGCAACGCTACTGCATATTCGCGGTCAGTTCCTAACAGCATTATTGCAACAGCATCCAGAGTGGTGGCGTGAGTTTGGTGTTTTGTTAAGCCAAAAAATACGTTTGGCTTTTACAGCGATGGAAGCAGCCTCAATTGCACCATTACAGGTTCGTTTGGCACAGCGTTTATTGATCATGGCGCAAGGCTTTGGCGGCTTAGAAGGCAGCAGCAAACGCATTATTCGTGTGCCACAAGAGCAGCTTGGCCAAATGTTGGCAATCTCTCGGCAAACAGTGAATCAATTATTAAAGCAATTAGAGGTTGATGGGGTTATTCAGCTGCAGCGCGGCAGCATTGAAGTGATCAATTTGACGCGCTTAAAAGAAATAGTCGATGCGCAACACTAAATAAACGATGTGTCGCGTAGCCGACAGCGCGGTGATTTGTTCTGACAGATGATATTGCTACCAAATGTCGGAGAAAAATCATGAAAACCTTAACAGACCATTTGTCTCAATACGCGCTATATCACCGAGATCAACGCAATATCTGGACCCATTTAGTGGGTGTGCCAATGATTGTACTGGCCGTGGCGACATTATTAGCGCGCCCGTCGATAGATATTGCTGGCTTACCAATTTCAGCTGCGACCATTGTTATTATTCTCAGTGCCTTGTTTTATCTACGCCTAGAGCTAATGTTTGGCTTAATTATGGCAGTATTGATGGCGGCGGTATTAGCCTTTGCGCAATGGGCAGCCGGTTTAGCAACTAGTGTGTGGTTAATGATTGGACTAGGCGGATTTATCATCGGCTGGATTATTCAGTTTGTTGGCCATTATTACGAGGGTAAAAAGCCGGCATTTGTTGATGACCTGTCTGGTTTAGCGATTGGCCCCTTATTTGTTACCGCTGAAGTAGTGTTTATGCTGGGCTTAAGGCAGGATCTGATGCAGGAAATTGAGCGGCGATCAGGTAGTGTTAGAAATTAATAATGGGTTAATTGGCAATAGCTATTTATTTAATCTTATTTAATTGCATATTAAATGGTTATGTAATAGATTTAGTCCCCCATTAATTAATAACCTGAGGGATGACCATGTCCGTTAACTTAGTTTCACTTAGTGTCAACGAGCTGGAAGCCCTTGCTGTACAAATTCAGGAAGAAATTGTTCGCAAGAAAGCTATCGCGCGCAAAAATTTATTGGCTGATTTACAGAAATTGGCACGTGATAACGGTGTTGAGCTTGATGAGTTACTCGCAGAAGCGAGTGGTAAGTCCTCTAAAGCTAACAAGCCAAAAAGCAAAGTAGCGCCTAAGTATCGCAATCCTGCTGATGCTGGCCAAACTTGGACAGGTCGCGGTCGTCAACCATTGTGGGTTGCCGCAGCCTTGTCATCAGGCAAGTCGCTAAAAGATTTAGAAATCTAATCTTTGCTAAAACGCCGGTCCTACTCACTAGGGCCGGCGTTTTTTATGCCTATTTTAAGTCTCACCGCGACAAACGGGTTCGCGCAAAATACGCCGTAGTTGCAATATTACCTCGGTGGTTTCTTGTACGCTGTGACCGGCATTAATGATGGTTTCAGTACTGGCGCTGGCTAAGTGGGCGCTGCGATAAGGGACGATGCCATCACTTGAGTCCTCCAGTGCAATACGCGGGTCAGCCTGACCAATAATTGAGAAGTGCGTCACACTGGCTTTAATCGGCAGGTCTGCCACCGACATTAAGTACGGATCGTTATCACTGAGTGTATGAATACTGGTGAAGTTGCCGCGCATACGTGCCATGAGGTCTGGTGCATCACTGCCAACTGATGTGGCAAGAGTGGCCATAGTAGTCACCATGGTGGCGGGTAAGCGTACTAATCGTCGTGATAAGTGGGCAATCCAGTTATCAGCAAACGGTGTGCCGCGATGTGGACTTGCTAAAAACACCGCACAATTCACATGCTCCATCGGCGTCAATGTTAAATAGGGCGCGACCGTACGAAACTGCTGTCGACGGTTATTGTCACCAGGTTTGCCAACACCTAAGTCATCCCAAAGTTCATCGCCACTCTCAAGCAATAACAAGCGTGAAATAACGCCTCCCATGCTGTGACCAACCAATGTAATGTTTTGGGTGGCCGGGTCTTGGCGCTCTGGGTCGACCTCATCCAGCGCCTTTTGAAGTGCTAAGCGAATGTCATGGGTATTTAACGCAATAGGGACACTGGTGGGGTAAAACACCTGCCAGATTTGGTAATGACGTCTTAACTCAGCATCACCTAAAATGTCGTTTGCCAAATTCACCCATGCCTCGGGGCTGCTGGCCAGGCCATGAATCAGCACAACAATACGGCGCTCGGGGTCATAGGGTTGTAGCAAATGAATTTCAGGCTCGCTTAAACCGCTGTCACCTAAAAATAACGCGCGGCTAGCGGTGGTGCCGAATTTGTTATTGGCTAACCAATAGGCATAGGGTGCGGTGTAGTTTGCACTCAATGGCACTTTTAGCGATTGAATGGTGATGTGCTGCCAGGCGTCGGGGTTGTAGGCCTCTATGCTGGCTGTATTGGTGCGAATTAATTGCTCTAAACTGACATCGGGAAATCGAATCAATACAGTGGCTGGAATAAAGCGTGACTGAATTGCATGGTTTGATTTGGCCTTAACCGTTACAGGCGAGTTAGTGGTGTTAACCAAGAACGGTGCACCAATACCGTCACTTTGATAACCATTACGCAGGCCAGAAAAATGCAGTCGTGATACTGCAATAGCTTCCAGCGGAGTTTGGTCAGTTGGTGCCAAGTTCAAATCTTGTAGTTTTATGGTCAATTGCCATTCGCTAATATTAACTATTTTGGGCGCGGTGGTTGAGCCTGCTACTTGTATGCGTTGTTGCTCAGCTAATAACAAGGCGGCAATACGCTCGCTGGCAAAATTATAAAAGTCGCGAATTTGTGTTTGGCGATCGCCAAAAGCACGTGTTGAGTTGGTGTCGGGTAGGGCAAATAAATAGGCATAACTGAAGCGCGCTACCTCTAAATAGGCACTGATCAGAAGCGCTGGCTGGTTTTCCGGATGTCGTTTGCCATCACGCGCTAGCGCATAACTTAACCATAGTTCTGCTAAGGCAGATAAGCCAGACTCGTTAGTGATAAGGCTGTTGTTGAGCAGCTGAGGCTGGCATTGTGAGGGGTTGGGCTGGCAGACGCTGATATCAATGCCAGCACTTTTAGTGGTTTCACGACTATAGACACTGAACTTGCCGGTACTCAGCATGTCACCGCGGCGCTGGCTGTGATAGTCACGTGCCGAACTATTGTCGAAGCCAATGAGGGTGCTGCAGGCGGTTAAGCTAAGCAAGCTAAAGCCAACCAGTACCAGCTTGTATCGATTTTTCACGTATTAAGGCTCTTCCTTGGGCAGGTTTTATGCCTACTTTAATGCTTTGGCTAGAGCTCGAATGCGAGCATCTCGTCCACAGGATAAGCGGTAGTACTGATAACGCACAGTATTTCGTTTGGCATAGTCTTGATGATACTCCTCTGCAGGATAGAACTTCACCGCAGGTAATATACGTGTTGCAATCG
>CAYYWS010000111.1:0-6553 GCA_964473955.1 uncultured Paraperlucidibaca sp.
CCACTCAAAATGCTTACTTTCGCCACCCACTAGCACCAGTACTGAACCCGGCACTTTCTCACCAGGCCGCATCGGGTTCAGCACACCTTTTGTGGCTATTACATTTTTACCCGATACACCATCATGCTCTGGCACCACCACCCAATCAAACCAACTTAATGGCAGCGACGGTTTCATCAACACCACCGACTTACCACCATAACGACGTTGGGCACAAAGTAGTGACCAATGTGTGCCACTGCCAGCCGCTAAAATAAAGTCTGGCGCGGGCAAGCCTTCTCCGGCTGGAAAATGACGCCTTAAAAAAGAAATGGGGCCAGCCTGTTTACGATTAGCAGGGATATCTAGGACAACACATTCACGCTGGCTTTGCTCCGCTAAACGACGCATCGCATTCGCCAAACCTAAAGTTTGGTTCTCATGGCCGGGTTTGCCATCAATGATTCGCCAAATAACCAGCGGCGTGGTGATCTCGATAGGCTGCGGCATAGTGTGGTAGCTTTGTATAGAATGAAAACTGACTGTAGATTGAAAAAAAGGGGCTGAAAAGCCCCTTTTTTAATGCGGCAAGATTAAGCGACCGGCGTCAGCCACTCAGCGTGCTCTTTGCGCACTCCGGTAACAGTTTCAAAGTAAGCTTTTTGCAGCACGGTGGTCACTGGTCCGCGATGGCCAGCACCGATGATGCGACCATCCAATTCACGAATTGGTGTCACTTCCGCCGCAGTACCGGTGAAGAAAGCTTCGTCCGCAATATAAACCTCATCACGTGTAATGCGCTTTTCTTTCACAGCATAACCATGCTCTTCAGCGATCTGAATAACCGTTTTGCGAGTAATACCATCCAAGCATGAGGTCACATCTGGGGTATAAATCACACCATCACGCACAATAAATACGTTCTCGCCAGAACCTTCCGCCACATAGCCTTCTGGATCTAACATCAGCGCTTCTTCAGCACCACCAGAGATCGCTTCTTGCAGCGCCAGCATGGAATTGATGTAGTTACCGTTAGCTTTGGCGCGGGTCATGGAAATGTTCACGTGATGACGGGTGTAGCTGGATGTGCGCACTTTAATGCCTTGCTCCAATGCTTCTTTACCCATGTAGGCGCCCCACTCCCAAGCAGCCACAATCACGTGTACTTTTAGGTTGCTGGCGCGCAGGCCCATACCTTCAGATCCGTAAAACACCATTGGGCGCAAATAAGCATGCGGCAACTTATTTTCACGGACTACGGTGCGATGCGCTTCGTTAATAGTTTCGCGATCAAAAGGCATGGGCATATTCATAATATGCGCCGACATGAACAGACGTTCTGTGTGCTCTTTTAAGCGAAAAATAGATGCGCCGCGATCAGTGGCATACGCACGCACGCCTTCAAAAACGCCCATGCCATAGTGCAGGGTGTGCGTGAGCACATGGACTTGGGCTTCGCGCCAAGGCACCAACTTGCCGTCAAACCAAATCACGCCATCACGATCAGACATCGACATCTTTTGCTCTCCACAAATAGCCATTTAGCGGCAAATAAATCAAACGCGTATTCCACCATAAAAGCGGCTATTCCACCATGATTCGTTGCCAAATTACGGCCACTGCCTGACGCTCTGACAATAATTCATCAGCGTCTAAGGCGCGCCCTGCATCTGCAAGGGCCTGTCGATGACCACGACCACGCAACGCCAAATAACTAGCGCGTAAGTTTTCCTCATCATCACTGCTCAAAATACCTTGCCCAGCCATGACCTCTAACAAACGAATGTTATCTGGCCAGCTACACAATGCCGGCACTTGGGCTGCATTCGCCAACGTTAAGTACTGCACCAAGAACTCAATATCTACCAAACCACCGGGGCTATGTTTTAAGTCCACCTCTGCTGGGTCTTTTGGCGCCAAGTGATCGCGCATTTTTTCACGCATTTCAATCACTTCTGAGCGGAGTGCTTGCTGGTCTCTGACACGGCCAATAATTTCCGCGCGCACCGCATTAAACCCTTCAGCGACACGCGAATCACCAGCCACGACACGGGCTCGCACCAAGGCCTGATGCTCCCAAGTCCATGCATTGTCACGCTGGTAGCTGGCAAAGCCACTTAAGCTAGTCACCAGCAAACCTGAGGCACCAGAGGGACGCAATCGCATATCCACTTCATACAAGGTGCCGGTGCCCATGGCAGTGGTTAACAAATGAATTATCTTTTGCCCTAAGCGCGCATAAAAACTAGCGGCATCTATTGGCTTGGCACCATCGGTCTCTGATTGCGGATCGGCATCATGAATAAAAACCAAGTCTAAGTCCGAGCCATAACCCAGCTCTAACCCTCCCAACTTGCCATAACCGACAATGATAAAGTCCAGCTCACAGAGGCTGCCGTCATAACGTTTGGGCCGACCATGGCGCTGGGTTAGTTGCTGCCAGCTCAACACCAGCACTTCATCTAAAACCGCCTCGGCAATCCACGTTAAGTAATCACTCACCTTCATCAGCGGCAGCGTGCCTTTAATGTCAGATGCCGCCACCCGCAGCACTTGGCCTTTTTGGAAGATGCGCAACACATCCATTTGCCGCTCAAGATCATCCGCTGGCACACGCATCAGTTGTTGGCGTAGCTCCTGCGCTAACTCATCACGGCTGGGCGGAGAAAACAGGCTGCGCGCATTCAGCAGCTCATCTAACAAAACTGGGTAACGCGTCAATGATTCGGCAATCCAAGGGCTGCAAGCACACAAATCGACAAGACGAGTTAATGCTTCTGGGTTCTCGATCAACATCACCAAATAGGCCGAACGCTTTAAGGTTGCTTCAATCAAGGGCATAACACGGCTTAGCGCCACATCACCTTGTTCATGACGATCACAGGCCGCCACTAGCCGTGGCAATAAACGATCGAGTCGGTCGCGCGCGGTGCCGCTTAACTGCATCACAGCGCGACTGGCCAATAGGCTGGCTACACGATCAGGCCATGACTCTGGCTCAGCTTCTACGTCGGCCGCTTCTTCACGCAGCACAATCACATTTTGAAAGTGCCCGTGCACAACCTGACGATGTTGGCTTAATGCCGCGTAATAACTAGCCCAGTCTTCAAACCCCATGGCTTGTGCTAAGTGCAAACGATCTACTGGTGTCGTTGGCAGCATTTGGGTTTGCTGATCGTGCTGAGCCTGAATCACATGCTCACTGTTGCGCAGGAAAAAATACGCTTGCGTTAACGCCGCTACCGCATCTGCCGGCAACAACTCGCGCTCGGCCAATTCCGGCAGCACCTGCAGCAATGGCCTCAGCTGCAGGCTGCGATCAACACCACCACGAATCAGCTGGAAGGCCTGGGCAATAAACTCCACTTCACGAATGCCGCCCGCCCCCAGTTTAATATTGTCCTCGCGATCCAACCGACGCACTTCGCGCGCGATCATTTGCTTCATGTCGCGTAATGATTCAAAAGCGCCAAAATCGATATAACGTCGGTATACAAATGGGCGCAGGCTTTGCAGCATAGTTTCGCCTTGCTGTATGTCACCCGCGCAAATACGCGCCTTCACCAAGGCATAACGCTCCCACTCGCGCCCATGCCGTTCGTAATAGGCCTCTAAGGCGTCAAAGCCACACGCTAGGGCCGAGCCATCACCCCAAGGGCGCAGACGCATATCCACCCGAAACACAAAACCATCTGCAGTCACAGCATCCAATAAGGCAATCAGACGCTGGCCCACTTTAATAAAAAACTCTTGATTGCTAATGCTGCGGTGACCGTCAGTTTCGCCCTCTTCCGGGTAGGTAAAAATAAGGTCAATGTCAGAAGACAAATTCAGTTCTTGGCCACCTAACTTGCCCATGCCAATAACTACCAATGCCTGCGCACGGCCACTGTCCTGGCCAATCGGCTGGCCATGCAACAGTGCCACTTCTTGATGCGCCTGATTGGCCGCCAAAGCGATGCTGGCATCGGCAAAATCTGACAGCTCTCGGGTCAGTTCTGGTAGCGGCGATACGCCAGCCAATAAGCGCAAAATGAGGCGACTTTGCTCGCGTCGGCGCAGCTGCCGCAAGGCTGTTTGCCATTGACTATCAACACCACGCGCCAATTCGGTCAGTGGCCGAGTTTCAGCACTGGGTATAGCTGCTACAGCTTGCTGTAGTAATACAGCCCAATCCTCTGTGCTGCGCGGAGAGCCTGCCGAAAGCAGCACTTGTGCTTTTTCGGTGTCGCTCATTAAAGACAGTTGATTGGCCAACCAAGGTGACCAGCGTGAAAATTTTTCGATATCCATTACGGCACATAAATCCAGAGTGAATTGATACTTAAGCACCAAAGCATCTACAAAACAACGACCTAGACGAATTTATGGATAGATAAAAAAAGCCCGCAACAAGTGCGGGCTTTTTTCAATACAAAACGCTTACACGCTGTAGTACAGATCAAACTCGATCGGCGATACAAAAGTGCTTACGCGGCGAGCTTCAGCAGTTTTCAGCTCGATGTAGGCATCCAACATTTCCTTGGTGAATACACCACCTTTCAACAGGAACTCATGGTCAGCCTTGAGGGCGTCAATTGCCATTTCAAGGTTATGAGCCACGGTTGGGATCTGAGCTTCTTCTTCCGGTGGCAGGTCATACAAGTTCTTGTCTGACGCTTCGCCCGGATGGATCTTGTTCTGGATACCATCCAGACCAGCCATCAACAGCGCAGCAAAGGCCAAGTATGGGTTGGCTGCTGGATCCGGGAAACGCGCTTCAATACGCTTAGCTTTAGGGCTAGAAACGTAAGGAATACGAATCGACGCTGAACGGTTACGTGCAGAGTAGGCCAACATGATTGGCGCTTCGTAGTGTGGAACCAAACGCTTGTAGCTGTTGGTTGATGGGTTGGTGATCGCGTTCAATGCGCGAGCATGCTTGATCACACCACCGATGAAGAACAATGCCATTTCGGACAGGCCAGCATACTGGTCGCCAGAGAACAGGTTCTTGCCATCTTTAGAGATAGACATGTGAACGTGCATACCTGAACCGTTGTCACCTTCCATTGGCTTAGGCATGAAAGTCGCTGTTTTGCCATAAGCGTGCGCAACGTTGTGCACGGCATACTTCAATACTTGAACTTCGTCTGCTTTGCGTACCAATGTGTTGAAAGACACACCGATTTCAGACTGGCAAGAAGCCACTTCGTGGTGTTGTACTTCCACTTTGCCTTCACCCAGCATGGCTTCGATGGCATTACACATAGCAGCACGCAGGTCTTGTCCTGAGTCTACTGGTGGCACTGGGAAGTAACCGCCTTTAACACGTGGACGATGGCCAGAGTTGCCGCCTTCAAAATCTTTGTTAGTTGACCATGCACCTTCTTCAGCAATCAGCTGGTGTGATGCACCAGACATGCTGATATTCCACTTCACTTCGTCAAATACGAAGAATTCTGGCTCTGGACCAAAGAATGCAGTGTCACCAATGCCTGTTGATTTTAGATAGGCTTCAGCGCGCTTGGCGATCGAACGTGGGTCACGCTCGTAACCTTGACCAGTTGATGGCTCAATAACGTCGCAAGTAACAACAACGGTTGAGTCTTCAAAGAAGGGGTCCATGAAAGCAGTTTCTGGATCTGGCATCAGGATCATGTCTGATGCTTCGATGCCTTTCCAACCGGTAATGGATGAACCATCGAACATTTTACCTTCAACAAAGGTATCTTCGCTGATGGTGCCGGCTGGGTAAGAAACGTGCTGCTCTTTACCCTTGGTATCGGTGAAACGGAAATCAACCCACTTGGCTTGATTGGCTTTAATCAGGTCTAAAACCTTATTTGACATGTTCGCTCCTCCAGAGGGCTCTTCACAACAATGATTCCGGTGATGTTTTGCTGCAAGCAACAAAACGTGACGGAGTGATAAAAGCAATTTCTATGCCAGCACATGAGTGGGCCGAAAACCGCATAAAAACCGACAACACAGCGCTAATTCAGTGCGCCAAAACCGTATATTGCACCAAATTGAGGCGTAATCGGATTAATTGGCACCAAAATAGAGCGCAAACAATTTTTCGCTACCGCGACATTGGCGCGCTGCATAACATATCATTGTTTAGGATTTAGCAGCAGAGCCTGCCGGCTCGGTTTTGCGGTATTTTTTGGAGTGTTGTATGTCTGACTGCATTTTTTGCAAAATTGCTAATCATGAAGTGAAAGCACGCATTGCCTTTGAAAATGATCGTGTGATTGCATTTCATGATCTTTTTCCCGCTGCACCCGTGCACTTATTGATTATTCCCAAAGCACACTACAGCACACTCAACGATGTGCCTGCCGATCAAGCTGGGCTGTTGGGCGAACTAATGACCACCGCTGTTCAATTGGCGCAAGAGCTTAATTTGGCTGAAGATGGTTATCGTTTAGTGATGAACTGCAATGCCAATGGCGGCCAAAGTGTGTACCACATACATTTGCACCTGCTTGGCGGTCGCAAGCTCACCTGGCCACCCGGTTAATCAGCACAGGACAGCTCTCATGCGCCAATACAGTTTTTTTGATCGCTTAATTGGTCAAGCCGACAATGT
>CAYYWS010000112.1:0-6505 GCA_964473955.1 uncultured Paraperlucidibaca sp.
GCTGCCACCACTCAGTTTGGTTCAGGCTGGGCATGGTTGGTTGTTGGTGCTGATGGCAAATTAGTCGTTACCAAAACTGGCAATGCTGACACCCCAATCGTGCATGGCCAAAAGCCTTTGCTGACGATTGACGTATGGGAACATGCTTACTACTTGGATTTCCAAAATCGCCGTCCTGACTACATCTCTACCTTCTTAGACAAGTTGGTGAATTGGGACTTTGCTAATGCCAATTTGGCGGCATAAGGCGACTGCGTAAATGCAGGTCTTAAAAGGCACCTCCGGGTGCCTTTTCTATATGCGACGCAACCTGATCGAGCTGTGTGCATTGCGCTTTGTCATGTTGGCGATTTTTGTGCTGGCTTTAAGCCTAGGCTGGTTAGGCTCTGGTATTTTGCTGCAGCAATTACCGGTTATTTTGCCGGTGGTTTTAAGCTTATTTGTCTTGGTAAATGTGCTAACGGCAATGCGCTTGAAGCGCCAAGATGAAGTACATGCCGATGAGTTGTTTTTGCAGTTGCTCATCGACATCATGTTATTAACTGGTCTGTTTTATGCCACGGGTGGCAGCAGCAACCCCTTTGTAACCTATTATCTAGTGCCGTTAGCCATCGCAACGTCGGCATTATCGCGTCAACAGGCACTGGCATTGGCTGCGCTAATGTTGGTGGCGTATTCCATGCTGGTGTGGTTTCCAGATACAGCTTCCAGCAATTTGGCGTGGCCTTGGCAAAGTTACCAAGGTCATTTGTTGGGTATGTGGGTCAATTTTGTGATCAGTGTGCTGGTGATTGCGATTTTTTTAAGCCGTATGCAAGCCAGACTTCGTGATCAAGAACGCTCCATGGCAATTGCTCAGCGCCACTTACTGCAGCGTCAGCAGTCCGCCGCCATGGGGGCTTTAGCAGCAGATGCAGTGCATGAGCTGGCCACGCCGTTGGCCAGTATGACACTGCTAGCGGATGAGTTGCGTGCTGAGGATGATTCAGAGCTGCTGCAGTCGTTGCAAAGTCAGCTGCGCAGATGCCGTCATATTTTGAATAATTTGCGTGATCAAGCACGTGCGCCTGAGCAGTCGCCAGAAAAAAGCTTAGCAGCACATATTGATAGTTGTGTGCATGATTTAAAAAACCAATTTCATCAGAAAAATTTACAAATTGAGCTTAATGGCCAAGGCGAGCGCATGCTGATGTTGCCTTGGTTATTACGACAAGTGATTAGTAATGGTTTAAAGAATGCATTTGAAGCGGCCAGGGCGAATGTCTGGCTGAATGTTGATTGTCATCATCAGCAACTGATTTTTAAAATTGAAGATGATGGTGAAGGTTATAGCGCGGAGCTGTTAGAAGCCATGAAGGAGCCGTCTGCGTTTGCAACCAGTACCAAGCCCGACGGTTTAGGCCTAGGTTTATATTTAGCGCATGTCACATTAACTGACATTGGTGGTCACTTAATATTATTTAATCGTGAGCCAGCACAGAGTGGTGCTTGTCTAAGCATACAGTTGCCGCTAGCAGCATTGCAGGTAGTAAAGCCATGAACTTATCGTTTTTAGTGATTGATGATGATGAGGTATTTCGTCAAACCTTGAGTCGAGGACTTCAGCGCCACGGCTGTCAGGTCGCTATGGCTGAGGATGAGGCCAGTGCATTAGCGCTACTCTCAGAAAGTCGCTTTGACGCCTGTGTCTTGGATCTTCGTTTAAATGATGAGTCTGGTTTGTTGGTGTTGCCACGTTTATTAGCTTTACAGACTGATTTGCGCATTTTAATGCTGACTGGTTACAGCTCAATTGCCACTGCCGTTGAAGCTATTAAGCGGGGCGCCAGTCACTATTTGGCAAAGCCCGTTAGCATTGCTGATATTTTACGTGTGTTCAGTGATGAGCAGACGTCTGAGCAAACGTTGGCGATCGAACCTGCGTCAGTTGATCGCTTGGCGTGGGAGCATATCCAGCGTGTGCTACTAGAAGAAAATGGCAATATATCTGCCTGCGCCCGTCGCTTAGGCATGCATCGACGCACCTTGCAGCGACGTTTGGCTAAACGACCTGTTGCGCAATAAGGACTAATGCCAGTTAACGTCCCCAGCTGGCATTAATGGCTTCTAAGAATTCATCGGCCGTAGGCTCACCTAATAAGCGTTGTGCGACCTGTCCGTTGGCGTCCCAAAACAGCAGGGCAGGCGGCCCAAACAGCTTTTCTCGGCTAAGCCAATCAAGCTGCGCTTTGTTGGCACGTGTAATATCAAAACGAATTAATAAGCCTTCGCTTAATGCAGTTTGAATATGCTGCTGATGCAGCACCTCACGTTCAAACTTGATACAGCTAATACACCAGTCAGCGTAGACATCTACAAACGCGGGTCGTTGCGCCTGCTTTGCTTGTTGAATGAGCTCATCGAGTAATACTGGATCAGTCACATCAACAAAACCTTCAGTTAAGCCGGCATTAATGAGCGGTGATTGATAATCGGTCTGCAGTGCTGGCCAAGGATTGATCGGATCGTAGTGTCCTTTAGCTGTTGCCCAGGTTAAGACCGCTGCATAGGCCAGCAGCAAAGCCATTAATAGCACACGAACACTGGTTGCTACGCTAGTTTGTAGTCCTAACCAAATGGCGATGGCTAAAGCCAGCGCGATCCACAGTGCCACTTCAATAGGGGCAGATACCAGACGCGCGATAAGACTGATGGCCAGCGCCAGCAGCAGCCAAGCAAAAAACTGTTTAATGACATTTAGCCAAGGGCCTGATCGTGGCAAGAAGTGCGCGCCACCTGCGCCAATTAGCAATAACGGTACCCCCATGCCAAGACTCAAGCTAAACAGACTCATGCCGCCGAGTGCGACATCGCCGGTCATGCTGATATATACCAAAATGCCGGCTAATGGTGCTGATACGCAGGGGGATACCACCAAGCTGCTAATGGCACCCATTACAAAAACGGAGCCATAGGCGCCGCCCTGTTGGTTTTGTTGAATACGTTCTAAACGTTCACGAATGAATGTCGGCAGGGCAAGACTGCGATCGCTGGCTAGCAACCACGCAAAGCCAGCAAATAAAATCGCAAAGGTAATTAAAACAGCCGGTTTTTGTACTAATACCGCTAAGTTGGCGCGTGCGCCCAGCCAAGCGATCAGCATGCCGATGAGGGTAAATACAAACGCCATGCCTAGCACATAACTCAGTGCCAATAAAAAGCCTCGACGTGCACTGCGCGACTTCTGGCCGGTAATAATGGCCGACAAAATGGGCAACATAGGCAGCACACAGGGTGTGAAACTAAGGCCTAAGCCCACAACAAAAAAGATCGCCAAGGCTTTAATGAGTGTGGCTTGGTTTAACCAGCTGGCTAATTGATTGGCATCGTTGGCGTTAAGGGCAACCGTGTCGCGGCTGATAGTCTGAGTCTCAGGCGGGTAGCAGAGGCCAGCATCCGCACAACCTTGCCAGCGCACACTTACTTGGCGAACACCCTCAGGCAACGTCACTCGAATGGTGACATCATCACGATAAACCTGAACCTGCCCAAAAGTCGGGTCGTCTTCAGCTTGAGCTCCCTCAGGAAGTGTTAGTGCGATTGTTTGACCCGTTTTGCTATCAGTGACAGCAAACTGTTTTTGATAAAGATAGTGTGCTGGTGTGACGCGCCAAAAAAGCGTCAAGTCTTGTTGCTGCCAGTCATAACTAAAACCAAAGGCCTCATCGACTGGCAAAAAACTGGTTTGTTTGCCGGAGTTGAGCAGCGTAGCTTGGCTATTAGCCCACGAGAGCTGTGGACTAAACACTAAAGCCAGCAGCAAAAATAATGATGACAAGGTGGCAGAAATATGGCGCATGGGCAGTTGATGGCCTTTAGTGAAGCAAGTTGATGAATATGTTTAGCCCAACAGCATAAGAAAAAATGCTGGCATGGGCTACAATACAGCGCGATCTTATAGGATACCTTGGCGTGCTGGAACTTGTTCAACTTAACGCATGGCGGGATGACCGCTGTTTGTACACCGACTTGAGCGTTACGGTTCAGGCTGGTGATGTGTTACATGTGCAAGGTGCCAATGGGGCAGGTAAAACCACCTTGTTACAACAGTTGGCAGGATTACGAGCATCACCAAAAGCCGGTGTTCGCTGGCTGCAAAAGCCTGCATTCTCAATTGAGTCAGAATATATTAAGTCATTGATTTATCTGGGCCATTTGTCCGGATTAAAAGCGGCGCTTACGGTTTCTGAAAATCTCAAAATCATGTCCTCATTACGCCAGCATGAATTAGCTGAGGCTCAAATCGAGCAGGCTTTAGTCAATGTGGGCCTTTATGGCTATGACGAAAGCCCCGTGCAGCAGTTATCTGCCGGGCAAAAACGTCGGGTGGCTTTGGCGCGACTCTATTTAGAGCCGGCGAAACTGTGGTTATTGGATGAGCCATTTTCATCGTTAGATAAGCAGGGCGTGGCCGATTTGGAGCAATGCATTATCAATTTTGCGGCCCAAGGTGGCATGGTGCTGTTAACAACTCACCATCCGCTGTCAGCTCTTTGTGCGGCCAAGTCACTCAACGTATCAGCCTATGCACAAGCCATGGGTGACGACTAATGAGCTCACCATTTTTTGCGCTATTAAGGCGTGACATTAAATTAGGTATGCGCCAATCGGGTGAGTGGGTAAACCCGCTCGCGTTTTTTGTCATGGTGATTACTTTAGTGCCCTTGGCGGTGAGTCCAACCCCCGCACTACTGGCCCAAGTAGGCCCCGGCATTTTATGGATTGCAGCTTTGTTATCGGTGTTGTTGGCGATGGATAGTTTGTTTCGTCAAGATTTTGATGATGGCAGCTTAGAGCAGTTGTTGCTGATTCCTAGTCCATTACCCCTGTTAGTGTTAGCTAAAGTTTTGGCGCACTGGTTGCTGACGGGTTTAAGTCTTACCTTATTGTCGCCGTTAATGGCGGTATTGCTGAATCTGCCGCTGTCTGTTGTGCCGGTGTTAATGCTGACTTTATTGATGGGTACGTTAACCTTAAGTTTAATTAGTGCGATTGCTGCGGCATTGACGGTAGGCCTGCGTCGAGGTGGAGTATTAGTGACCTTAATTAGCTTGCCCTTGCACATTCCGGTGCTTATTTTTGCCACCGCAGCGGTGCAAGCAAATATAGATGGTTTGCCAATTATTGGTTTTCTGGCCTTGCTGGCCGCTTTTTTATTGATTGCATTGGTTCTAGCGCCTTTTGCTGCAGCGGCATCGCTGCGCTTGGCTATTGCCGGTGGTGAATGAGGTAAGTGAATGCACATCATTGCACGTTGGTGGGATGCTTTTCAGCGCACGGTAGGGCCTCGTCACTTTTATGAAATGACGAAATCATGGCTGCCTTGGTTTGCTGGTATCGCATTGGTGATGACAAGCATTGGCCTAACGTGGGGTCTGTTGTTTGCGCCGCCAGACTATCAACAAGGTAATAGCTTTCGCATCATCTACATTCATGTGCCGTCGGCCAGTATTGCCATGTCTGGCTACTTAATGTTGGCGGTATGCGCAGTGATCAGCTTAGTGTGGCGAGTTAAAACGGCTGAAATGGCGGCACAAGCTGCGGCACCGGTAGGTGCATTGTTTTGTTTAATGGCACTAGTCACTGGTGGCATTTGGGGCAAGCCAACGTGGGGAACCTATTGGGTTTGGGATGCTCGCCTTACCTCCATGCTGATTTTGTTGTTTTTATATATTGGGGTAATTGCACTTCAGCATGCTTTTGATGAGGCAGCCCAGGCGGCTAAAGCGTCAGCAATTTTGGCTTTAGTCGGGGTGATTAACCTACCTATTATTAGATACTCGGTTGATTGGTGGAATACTTTGCATCAAGGCGCCACGTTTAAGCTGACAGAAAAGCCTGCGATGCCGGTAGAAATGTGGATGCCATTGCTCATTTCTATCATAGGTTTATATGCATTTTTTTCATGGGCCGTCATTTGGCGTACACGACACATTATTTTGCAGCGCGAACGTCGTAGTCGTTGGGTTAAAGAGTTATTGAGGCAATCACTATGAAGTTTGGCTCGTGGGAAGAGTTAATCACCATGCAAGGGCACGGAGTGTATGTGTGGTCGGCCTATGGTCTGTTCTTTATGGTGTTTGCGCTGCTCATTTTGTTTAGCGCCAGTCATCACAAACGTTGGTTAAGGCAGCAGCGTCGTTTATTAAAACGGCAGGCGCAGCCGGTATCTACATCATCTAAAGCAGAGGAGTAACTATGCATCCGCAACGTCGTAAGCGCTTAATTTGGATTGTAGTGTTATTGCTGGCATTAGGTGCAGCAGTTGCATTGGCGGCTTATGCGCTGCGTCAGAACATTAACTTGTTCTACACGCCGACCCAGCTGGCGGCTAAAGAGGCGGCTGTTGGTCAGCGTATTCAAGTGGGTGGGTTGGTATTACAAGGCTCAGTGCAGCGCTCACCTGAAAGCTTGCAAGTACGCTTTACCCTTACCGATTTAGGCGATACGGTGGATGTCACTTATC
>CAYYWS010000113.1:0-6483 GCA_964473955.1 uncultured Paraperlucidibaca sp.
GGCACTTCATACACAAGGTCACCAAGACTTTAATAACTTCTTGAATGATCGCAACTTGCCATTAGCGCAAATTGATAAGCAACTGAAAGTGTTACTTGAAACAGTTGATAAAGTTCACCCGCGTCTGAGCCTAGCCGCCACTATCAGCTTAGAGCATTTCACGGCTTTGCTGGGTGCCCAATTGCTGCGTGAAGAAGATCACCACGGTGCTATGACAGAACCTATGCGTGGTCTGTGGACATGGCATGCACTGGAAGAAACTGAACACAAGGCAGTCGCGTGGGATGTTTATGAGAAAACCGGTGGCGGTTATGCCTTACGTGCTGGCACCATGGTGCTCACAACCGTTATTTTAGGCGCGGTTATGACCTATGCCACTGGCCGTTTATTAGCTGCTGATGGTCAGTTATTAAATGTTCGTGAAAACGCCAAAGGCCTAAACGCTTTGTTTGGTCGCAAAGGTCGTCTGACACGTTTGGTACCGAAGTTCTTGGACTTTTTCCGTCCAGACTTCCACCCTAACGACCATGATGACACAGCATTAGTTGCTGAATGGCGTGAAAAACTGTTTGGTACCGAAGGCGAGCTGAATAGTGCACTGAAGACTGCAAAATCTTTGCATTAAGTTTCATGTTCCGCTGAACATATACCCTGTTAGCTCGCTGCTAACAGGGTTTTTTTATGCCCTGCTTATGCCGCTTCGGTGAGCACACCATCGCGATAATCTTGCATGGCCTGCTCAATCTGCTCACGCGTATTCATCACAAATGGCCCGTACTGCACTACCGGCTCTTGCAATGGCCGGCCGGCCAACACAATAAACCGAGTGGGCAGATCTCCTGCAGTCACTCGCAAATCACCCGCACTTGTCAGCACACCGGCCGCACGTGTTGGCACTGGACGACCGTCCACACTGACATTACCTTCATAGCTGTATACCAAAGCGGTATGGCCATCGGTAATCGCCTGCTCAAAGCTCGCCCCTGCCGGCAAATGCACATCCCAAAATAGCGGGTCGGTGCTTAAGCGTGCAGATGCAGAGTTAATCACACCATCAACCACTTCATCACCTACTTGGGCCGACCCCGCGATAACCTTAATCTGGCCACCATTAGGTAGGTCATGTAGCGGCATTTCATCTGCTGGAATGTCTTGCCATGAGGCTGGTTTCATCTTTTCTTTAGCCGGCAGGTTTAACCAAAGTTGGAAACCACGCATACGGCCATTTTCCTGCAACGGCATTTCTGAGTGAATAACACCACGCCCTGCCGTCATCCACTGCACACTACCCGGCCCCAAATCACCAACATTGCCCAAATGATCGCGATGCTGCATACGGCCATCAAGCATATAAGTGACCGTTTCAAAACCACGATGAGGGTGAGCAGGGAAACCGGCGATGTAATCGCCGGGGTTCTCACTGCCAAACTCGTCCAGCATTAAAAAAGGGTCTAGGTATAAACCACGCTCTTTGCCAATGCTACGATAGAGTTTTACACCCGCACCATCTGATGTTGGCACCGCTTGAATAACACGTTGTAGCTGACGGATTGTGGTCATTACCGCTACTCCTATTGATCACACAGCAGATAACTGCTCAATTTGTTGATGCGCTTTTGCCAACGCATTCGCTTTGCTTTCATCACCTAAGTTCAAACCTTCGGCATAGACAAACTGCACATCGGTAATGCCAATAAAGCGGAAAAAGTCGGTCACATACTGAGTTTGTGTGTCTGCTGGTGTGCCTTGATAGACACCACCGCGAGCAGCAAACACATACACTTTTTTGCCGCTTAACAAACCTTCAGGGCCATTGGCGGTGTAGCGGAAAGTGATGCCAGCACGAGCCACATGGTCAAAGTAGGCTTTTAACTGTGATGGCACACCAAAGTTGTACATGGGCAGGCCCAACACAATCACATCCGCTGCTTTCAGCTCATTAATCAGTGTGTCGGAAAAATCCAACACCGCTTGTTGTGCCGGAGTACGCGTTGCAGCATCCGACAAAAAGGCTTGGAAGCGCTCGGCATCTAAATGTGGCACGGTATCTTTAGCAAAATCGCGCTGCACTAGCTGAGTGCCAGGCTCACGCTGAACAAAGCCTTGTACAAAACGATTGGCTAACTGGCTGGACTGGCCATGGTCAGAAAAAACACTGGCGTTTAATTGCAGTAAGGTTTGAGTGCTCATATTGCCTCCTAGGCGATATCAAAAATGTCTTTGTTACGGTGTGATCATAAAAACATTTAATTATTGAATAAAAAAGCGCAAAATATCGCTTTAAACAATCTAATTATTAGATATGAACTATCCTCGTATTTCACTCGAACAATGGCGAACCTTGATTGCCGTGGTTGACGCCGGCAGTTATGCACACGCGGCGCAACTACTGAATAAAAGTCAGTCATCGGTCACATATGCAGTGCAAAAGCTAGAGTCCGTACTAGGGGTTAAGGCATTTGAAGTCCGTGGCCGCAAGGCTGAGCTGACCGCCACGGGTCGTTTACTGTATCGGCGGGCACAGGTGTTATTAAGCGAGGCCAGTGGCCTAGAGCAGGCAGCGAGCGCTCTTTCTGCTGGCTGGGAAGCAGAAATACGGATTGCCATGGAAATCTTATTTCCCAATGACATCATGTTGCAGGCGCTAGCTCAACTAGGCCTAGAGAGTCCACACACGCGGATTGAGTTAATGGAATCGGTCCTGGGCGGCACATCAGAAGCACTGCTGCAGGGGCGTGTTGACTTAGCAATTTCACCGCGCATTCCAACTGGCTTTTTGGGTGATGCCTTGATGTTATTACGCTTTATTGCGGTGGCACACCCCAGTCACCCACTACATCAATTAGGACGAAAA
Source organism: uncultured Paraperlucidibaca sp. (assembly GCA_964473955.1). Classification (GTDB taxonomy): domain Bacteria; phylum Pseudomonadota; class Gammaproteobacteria; order Pseudomonadales; family Moraxellaceae; genus Perlucidibaca. The sequence continues at coordinate 2,855 of CAYYWS010000113.1, forward strand.
TTAACGCAAGACGACTTACGTGCACATCGGCATTTATTGGTACGTGATTCCGGCATAAAACGAGATACATCACCATCACTAGAAGCCCGCCAACGCTGGACGGTTAGCACCTTGGCTACCTCCATTGAGGCAGCCTGCTTAGGTCATGGTTTTGCGTGGTTTCCCGACATCAAAATTCGCCCCATGCTCAATGATGGTCGCCTAAAGCCGCTACCGTTAGCCGAAGGCAATGAGCACTTTTTAACACTGTATTTAATTTATGCTGCGCCCGATTTGGCAGGCCCCGGCACGCGACGGCTGGGAGCCTTATTAAAAGAGCTTATTCAAGCTCAATGTACAGGCTCGATGGTCGGTAACGTAAACCAAAATATCGAGCCCTGACCATACTCACTACAGACCCCAATACGACCGCCATGCGCCTGCACCAAAGCACGACAAATATGCAAACCCAGACCTAAACCTTTTTCACCACGCATGGCCTTGTTGTTGGTTTGGTATAACCGATCAAATAAGTGCGCTAAATCTGCCGCTTTAATACCCATGCCCGTGTCTGCAACACGAACCTCTAAGTTGTCATCATTAAGCTTTACCAGCGTTACTGAGATTTTTCCTGGAGCAGGCGTAAATTTCAGCGCGTTACCCACCAAATTACTTAACACTTGATGTATTCGGACAGCGTCCACATTGGCCCAAATGATTTGCTCTGGCACGCTCACTTGTAATGTAAGCCCAGCAGTACTGACTAAAGGATTAAGGGTTTGCAGACTATTGCGCACTAGCTGGCCAAAATCGGTAGGCACAACCGCCATATTAACTTTGCCTGACTCCACTTTGCCCACATCAAGCAAGTCATTCACCATGTGCTGAAGGTGCTCTGCTCCGCGTCTCGCCACCGCTAACAGTTCCGCCTGCACAGTGTCTAAATCAGGCGCCAAATGCATCAGCATATCTAACGCCATACTGGTAGCAGACAATGGTGTTTTTAATTCATGACTAACATGATGCGCCACTTCTTGCCGCATATGCTCTAGCTCAATCTGTGCCGTCATGTCCTGAAACACACCATGACACACCATGCCGCGGGGGGTTTTAATCGCACTTAAGGTGCCTTGCAAATATATTGAAGACTGGTCGGCCCTTAACACCCGCAGGCTTAGCGCTTGGTTTTTACCGCTAGACAAAAGCTGGGCTAAAGCATCGGCATATTTGTCTTGATCTACATCGGCAACCAGCGTCGCAAAGTCCATAGCCTCAGCGTCTTTTGCACTAATCCCTAAACTATGTGTCCACGCTTGATTAACCATGATCAAACGACCCGATGCATTCATTGTCTGAATAATCGCACCGGCGCGATCTATCGACTCACGCAGCTCGCTCTCACGAGCGGCGGTATGAATATCTTCTAACTCTTGCACCACTAACTCTGACAGCTCGGTCAACAGCTCACGGTCTTGCTGAGTAAAATGACGAGGCTCACGCGCTACAATACACAGCGTACCCACAACAAAGCCCGATGTCAGCCGCAGCGGTGCACCCGCATAAAAACGTATAAAGGGCTCATCAGTAACAGCAGGATTATCAAAAAACCGTTCGTCTTGCAGGGCATCTTCAACAACAAAAACGTCATTCGATAAAATGGCGTGACCACAAAATGAAATACTGCGCGGAGACTCTTTTGAATCCAAACCAACGGTCGACTTAAACCATTGTCGATCCGCATCAACCAAACTGACTAAAGCAATGGGCACTTCAAAAATTTTGTTGGCCAAGCGAGTTACGCGATCAAAGCGCTCTTCGGGTGGCGCATCTAACACGTCCAGAGATCTTAAGGCTTGCAAGCGCCCTGCTTCATTGGCGGGGCAAGGCGGTTCAATCATGGCATGTCTCTGTAACTACTATGATTCATTGCTATACCATAACAAAAAAGCCCGCAATCAAGAGCGGGCTTTTTGTAGGGCAATTGTTACACGTTAACCGGAATTTTTCCGATTTTGGCCTGCCAGATTTTAGGTGCTGTTTCGTGCACAGACACACCACGCACATCAACCGCCACACTCACCGGCATGTCTTCCACGACAAACTCATAAATTGCTTCCATACCTAAGTCTTCAAACGCCACCACGCGCGATTTACGAATGGCTTTAGATACCAAGTAGGCTGCACCACCGACTGCCATTAAATAGGCTGCTTTGTGGTTTTTAATTGCCGCAATGCCAGCAGCGCCGCGCTCTGCTTTACCAATCATGCCGTACAAGCCGGTCTTGGCCAGCACCGTTTCCGTGAACTTATCCATACGCGTTGCGGTAGTGGGGCCGGCAGGACCAACCACCTCATCACGTACAGGGTCAACCGGGCCAACGTAGTAAATAAACTTACCTTTCAGATCAATCGGCAGTTCTTCGCCTTTGGCAAACATTTCCACCATGCGCTTGTGCGCTGCATCACGACCGGTGTACATAGTGCCGGACAACAGCAAGGTGTCACCTGGCTGCCAGCTCGCCACTTCTTCTGGCGTAATTGCATCTAAGTTCACACGCTTAGACTTAGAGGCATCAAAGGTCAGTTTTGGCCAATCTTCTAACTTCGGTACCGGCATGTCGGCCACACCACTGCCGTCTAGCTCAAAGTGAACATGACGTGTAGCGGCGCAGTTTGGAATCATGGCAACAGGCAAAGAGGCTGCGTGAGTTGGGTAGTCCAAAATTTTAATATCGAGAACGGTGGTTAGACCGCCCAAACCTTGGGCACCAATGCCCAGTGCATTCACCTTCTCGAACAGCTCAAGACGTAATTCTTCAACGCGATTTGATGGCCCACGCGCAATCAGCTCTTGAATATCAATTGGGTCCATTAACGACTCTTTTGCCAGCAGCGCAGCTTTTTCGGCGGTACCACCAATGCCAATGCCGAGCATGCCTGGTGGGCACCAGCCCGCACCCATGGTCGGTACAGTTTTTAATACCCAGTCCACGATGGAATCCGATGGGTTTAGCATGGCCATTTTGGATTTGTTTTCCGAACCACCACCTTTGGCAGCAACCGTAATATCCACTTTATTGCCAGGCACAATCGAGTAATGAATAACCGCAGGCGTATTGTCTTTGGTGTTTTGACGCTTGCCCGCTGGGTCACGCAAAATTGAGGCGCGCAGCACATTGTCTGGGTGCAAATAAGCACGGCGCACACCCTCATTGATGGCGTCGTCCAAGCTCATATTGCCTAAATCCCAACGCACATCCATGCCCACCTTCACAAATACGGTGACAATGCCGGTGTCTTGGCAAATGGGGCGATGACCTTCAGCACACATACGCGAATTAATGAGAATTTGCGCAATCGCATCTTTCGCTGCCTGATTTTCTTCGCGCTCATAAGCCGCATGCACCGCCTGAATAAAATCTAGCGGGTGGTAATAGGAAATAAACTGCAAAGCATCAGCGACACTTTGAATCAGGTCTTCTTGCTTAATGACGGTCATGTGAACGCTCCACGGAAAAAAAAGAATTATAACGCGAAGTGTTATCTCAGGCGCGCAGCTGTAACAGCAATTCGTCTAGCACAGCTTGTGGGTTTTCAGCCTGCAAAAAATGTCCGCAGCCACTTAAACGAACCGTACGCACACCTGCTGG
>CAYYWS010000114.1:0-6428 GCA_964473955.1 uncultured Paraperlucidibaca sp.
AAACGCTTAGGCCTAGATGAGGCATTTGCCAAACGCACTGCTGATACTGCCAGCAATCTTTTTGAACAAGTGCAGGCAAGCTTGCAGCTAAGTGATGATGATGCCGGCCTGCTAGAGCGTGCCGCCCACCTGCACGAAATTGGTTTAGCGATTTCCCACTCAGGCTACCATCGCCATGGTGCTTATCTGTTAATGCACTCAGACTTGTTAGGCTTTGCTAAACCCGAACAAGAAGGTTTGGCGTTATTAGTCGGTGGTCATCGCCGACGATTACGCGCAGAGCAGCGTGACAATTTAATGGCTGCTGGCGGTGAGCGCTTATTGCACTTGTGTTTATTGCTGCGTTTAGCGGTATTACTCAACCACAGTCGCAGCCGCGAAGAACTACCGAATATTCGTCTGAGCGCCAGCGCTGAAGTTTTCCAGCTTAAGTTTCCACGCAAATGGTTAGATACTCACCCACTAACCCTTGCAGACCTTGAACAAGAACAAGAGTATTTTCTTGGGCTGGGCTTAACGCTTAATTACGCTTAAGTGAGCTTTTCCAACAAGAATTGCTGTGCCTGCACAATATCGTCACTGCCTTCTGCAGGCTCAGCACGTTGCCACTCGCCATCACTGTTAAGCAGCCATGCTTGGCTATTGTCTTTAAGGTAAATCATCAAACCTTCGTCAATCACACGCTGACGCAGTTTTGGATCCAAAATTGGGAAGCAGGTTTCCACACGCTGGAATAGATTTCTATCCATCCAATCTGCGCTGGAACAAAACACTTTAGGATCACCCGCATTTTCAAAATAGAAAATACGGGTATGCTCGAGGAAGCGACCGACAATAGAGCGCACCGTGATGTTGTCGGTTACACCCTCAATGCCAGGACGCAAACAGCACACCGAGCGCAGAATCAAATCAATTTTAACACCCGCTTGTGAGGCTCGAATCAGGGCTTGCATTAGTTGCTTTTCAGTCAATGCATTCACTTTCACCACAATGCGCGCAGGCAGGCCTGCTTGGTGATTATGAATTTCCTGATCAATCAACTGCATCAGCTGTGCATGCAAGGTGAAGGGCGCATGCATCAGTTGTTTTAAGCGCGCCAAACGGCCCATGCCGGTGAGTTCTTGAAAAACCTTATGGACGTCTTCACACACTTCCGTATGCGATGTGAGCAAGCCATAATCAGTATATAAACGGGCGTTGCCGGCATGATAGTTGCCAGTACCAAGGTGGGCATATCGAATGAGTTTTTTACCTTCACGACGCACCACTAAGATCATTTTTGCGTGGGTTTTATAACCAACAATGCCATAAACCACGATGGCACCCGCTTGTTGCAGCTTATGCGCCACCTCAATATTTGACTCTTCATCAAAGCGCGCACGCAGCTCAATGACCACCGTTACTTCTTTGCCGTTACGTGCAGCTTCCGCTAACAGGTTAACAATTTCCGAGTCCGCACCGGAGCGATATAGCGTTTGCTTAATCGCCAATACATTGGCATCACGAGCTGCTTGACGTAACAAATCAACTACTGGCGAAAATGACTCAAACGGATGCATTAACAAAATATCTTGCTGCGCGATGGCATCAAAAATACTGTCATGCTTTTGCAAAACAGCAGGAACTTTTGGCCTAAATGGTGTGAAACGCAGGCGAGGGCGATCAAAATTAGACAACATCCGCGCCAAATTAACCGGCCCGTTAACCTGATAAAGTGCGTCTTCTGGCAAATTAAATTGCTTTAGCAAATAGTTAATGATGTGGCGCGGGCAGTTGTCTGCCACCTCAAGACGTACCGCAGTGCCGTATCGACGAGACAACAACTCACCCTTGAGCGCCAAGGCCAAGTCTTCGGCATCCTCATCCACATTCATGTCAGCATTACGGGTAACACGGAACTGGAAGCAACCATTCGCCGTCATGCCAGGAAAAAGCTCAGACACATGCTCGTGAATAATCGAGGACAACATAACGTGCTGATCACCACCATCGGTGAGCTCATCTGGCAGCCTCACCACCCGAGGCAATGAGCGCGGCGCGGGCACCACCGCCAGCGAAATCTGGCGACCAAAAGCGTCTTTTCCGTCCAACGACACAATAAAGTTAAGCGATTTATTCACTAGTCGTGGAAATGGATGTGCTGGATCTAGACCAATCGGCGTGAGTACAGGCAGCACCTGCTCTTTGAAATAACGACGCACCCATGTCGCTTGTTGGTCGTTCCACTCTTCACGGCGTAAATAGCGAATATTTTCTTCTGCCAAAGCCGGCAGTAAGTCTTCGTTCAAAATACGATATTGACGCTCAACAGCCGCATGGCTAATAGCAGAAATTGTTGCCAGCACTTCTTGTGGTAACAAGCCATCTGGGCCGGGATTGACTTGACCCATCATGATTTGCTGCTGCAAACCAGCCACTCGAATTTCAAAAAACTCATCTAAGTTGCGAGAAAAAATCAGCAGAAAATTAAGACGTTCAATCAATGGATGGCGAAGGTCGGTAGCCTGCTCCAATACCCGCAAATTAAAGTCCAAAATGCTCAGCTCGCGGTTTAGATAAAACGCGGGATTACTGAGATCGGTGCTAATTTGTGGTGCTGACATGGGCAGACTCTTCCGTAAAAATTAGTCGCAATTACACTGCATTTTTATGACAGCAAGATGTCAGTTAGCTTCCTGACTGTGCTTTTAAAAGTCGTGCAGCTGCTGGTGCAAAATAGGTCAGAATGCCATCAGCACCAGCACGCTTAAACGCTAATAACGACTCCAAAATAACGCTATCTGGCTGCAACCAACCACGCTCAAATGCCGCCATATGCATGGCATACTCACCACTGACTTGATAAGCAAATGTTGGCACTTGAAACTGCTCTTTCACCGCTTTCACAATGTCTAAATAAGGCATGCCTGGCTTCACCATGACCATGTCAGCGCCTTCAGCTAAGTCTAATGCGACTTCATGCAAGGCCTCTTGAGCATTGGCTGGATCCATCTGATAGCTAAATTTATTACCACCTTTTAAGTTTGACGCTGAACCAACCGCATCGCGGAAAGGTCCGTAATAACTAGAGGCGTACTTGGCTGCATAGGAGAGTATGCTGACATTAATATGGCCGGCCTGCTCTAACGCTTGACGAATAGCACCGATACGCCCGTCCATCATATCGGATGGCGCCACGATGTCTGCACCGGCTTCTGCATGCGACAACGCTTGGCGCACTAAGGCCTCTACCGTGACATCATTCAACACATAACCTTGATCATTGATAATGCCGTCCTGACCATGTGTAGTGAATGGGTCTAAGGCCACATCAGTGATCACACCCAGCTCGGGATAGGCCTTTTTCAAGGCGCGTGTAGCGCGCTGCGCTAAGCCATTAGAGTTCCAAGCCTCAGCAGCATCTAACGACTTCACATCCATAGGAGTTACTGGAAATATTGCTAACGCTGGAATGCCTAAGGCTACCCACTCAGCTGCCGCCTCAATTAATAAATCAATCGACAGTCGATCTACGCCGGGCATAGAAGCAACCGCTTCGCGACGCTGAACGCCTTCTAAAACAAAGACGGGATAAATTAAGTCATTCACACTGAGCGCATGTTCGCGCACCAAACGGCGCGACCAGTCATTGGCACGTAAGCGGCGTAAACGCGTAGCAGGATAAGGCGCTCGAATGGGGGCGGCAGAAGACATAATTCACTCACTTGGTTTATCTATAACTAGCTTAGCGGAAACACTTGGCAACTGGCCATGATGATGATTGTATAGTGCCACACTGACTCTTTAGTCACTATTTGGATTATCTGTATGACCGTTGATACCAAACCCGTTCGCAGTGATGCCGAACGTTTGCAAATTTTTCAGCAGCGTCTATCTGAATCGTTTGCCTTAGTGCCTTTTAACAAAGTCATAGGTGGCAAAGTTGTGAGCATTAGCAATGACGAAGTGGTGATGTCATTTGAGATGCGCCCAGAATTAGTTGGCAATGTCTTTAAACGTATTTTACATGGTGGTGTGATTGCCACCGCCTTGGATTCCGTCGGCGGCTTGGCCTCATTCAACGCGGTCTATCAAAAACTGCAGTCGCATGACCGCGATGAACGCAACCAACGACTGGCGCAGATCGGCACAATTGATATGCGTGTGGACTATATTCGGCCCGGACGTGGCGAGTCGTTTTTAGTAACCGGCAAGGTTGTGCGCTTAGGCAGCAAAATCTGCGCAACACAAATGACCCTGCACAATGAACAAAACGACCTTATCGCCACCGGTAACGCAGTCTTTCACTATTAAGCCTGCAAAGCCTCTAGCGCATCCGTTGCGGCTAACCAGCTTTGCTCAGCCGCATCCAAGCTTTGTTGCGCCTGCTTTTGTCTAGCAAGTAAATCATTCAGCTGCTGCTGTTGATCAGGCTCGTAAAGTGTGGGACTACTAAGCTGTTCATTAATAGCCTCTAGTGCTTGCTGTTCTCGCTGCATGAGCTGCTCGGCCTTAGCCACCTTCTGCTGCAAGGCCCGCACATCAGCTGAACGCACCACTGGCTTGATGCTAGCCACTGCAACAGGCTCACTAACCACTGGAGCAACTATCGCCGCGGGTAGGGCCGATGCCTGCTTAGACACATTGGCTCGCCACTCTCGCAGCCATGATGCATAGGCGTCGATATCTCCCTGAAATGGCGCCACCTGACCGTCGACCACTAACAATAATTCATCACAGGTGGCTGACACCAAATGCCTATCGTGAGAAACCAAGACCACCGCGCCTTGAAAGGCTTGCAGAGCAACCAACAGCGCATGGCGCAAATCCAAGTCCAAATGGTTGGTTGGCTCATCGAGCAGCAACACATTCGGTTTTTGCCAAACAATTAACGCTAGTGCTAAGCGCGCCTTTTCACCACCGGAGAATGGTTCAACAGCACAGGTCACACGATCGCCGCGAAAACCATAACCGCCCAAGAAATTACGCAGCGTTAGCTCATCTACCTTGGGACTTAAGCGCTGTATCATCAGCAAGGCACTAGCCTTGCCATCAAGGTGATCAATCTGATGTTGGGCAAAATAGCCTAAACGTAAATGCTCACTTGAGCTCAGCTGACCACTCAATAAGGCTAGCTCACCAACCAAACTTTTAATCAGTGTCGACTTGCCCGCACCATTTGGCCCCAATAAACCTAGACGTGATCCAGGCGCTAGCGCGACATCCACTTGCCGCAATATCGGCGTATTGGCATAGCCTAAGTCGGCCTCATCTAAACGCAGTAAAGGTGAGCCCATTTTTTCAGGCACAGCAAAGCGTATGTCCAAGGAACTATCGACCATAGACGGTGCCGTCAAGGTCATACGTTCTAAAGCTTTTAAGCGACTTTGCGCCTGCTTAGCCTTACTTGCTTTGGCACGGAAGCGCTCAACAAAGGCGGTTAAATGCGCAACTTGAGTTTGTTGCTTTTCATACATTTGCGTCTGCTGAGCTAAACGCTCGCTACGCATACGTTCGAATTGAGAGTAGTTACCGCGATAATGTGTCAGCGCGCCTTGCTCGATATGAATAATGTGCCCAACAACTGCATCTAAAAAATCACGATCGTGCGACACCACCAACAGTGTCCCTTGATAGGCACACAGCCAATCTTCCAGCCATAAAATGGCATCTAAATCTAAGTGGTTAGTCGGTTCATCAAGTAACAATAGGTCTGAGCGACACATTAGCGCCTGCGCCAAGCTCAAGCGCATACGCCAACCACCAGAGAACTGCGCGACATGGCGCTGCTGATCCGCCTCGCTAAAACCTAACCCTGCCAACAACTGAGCTGCACGTGAGCGTGCGGTATAACCCTGAATGGCATCGTATCGAATATAGAGATTAGCTAAAGCGTTACCATCTAAAACTGAGGACTCATCTTGCGCCGCATTTATTTGCTCATCTAAAACGCGCCACTCGCTATCGCCATCAAGCACAAATTCGATCGCAGGCTGGGGCAGTGCGCTAACTTCTTGCGCCATATGCGCCACCACCCATTGTGGCGGACGCTCAAGACTTCCGGCATCGACTGGCAATCTTGCTCGCAACAACTCAAATAAAGAGCTTTTTCCACAGCCATTGCTGCCAGTCAGACCCACGCGCCAGCCAGGGTGAATAGCAAAACTGGCATGTTCAAACAGCGGGCGACCACCACGCAGCAGGGTTAAATCCTTAGCAACAATCATTAATATCTCAATCGCTCAAAAAAGAAAAACGGGCCAAAAGGCCCGTTCTTCATCATACCACCACCGAGGCTATTAAGCGTCAGGAGCTTTATCAGCAGGTGCTGCGGCTGGCGCTGCAGGAGCGGCAGCTGGTTTCGCTGCTGGCTTAGCGGCTGGTTTCGCTGCAGGCTTTGATGTTGGCTTAGCCATAGGAACAGACTTTGGCTTAGCAGTTGTTGGTTT
>CAYYWS010000115.1:0-6403 GCA_964473955.1 uncultured Paraperlucidibaca sp.
CTATTAAAGTCATCGCAGTAGCCAGTGGTAAAGGTGGAGTTGGTAAGTCGAATGTGTCTTGCAACTTGTCGTATCAGTTGGCCTTAAAAAATCGACGCGTGTTGTTGATGGATGCCGACTTAGGGCTGGCCAATATTGATGTGTTAATGGGTTTGCGTGCTACTAAAAACTTAGCTGATGTGATTGCTGGTCGCTGTGAGCTAAAAGACATTTTATTAACAGGACCCGGTGGCGTTACCGTCATTCCTGCTGCTTCTGGTCTAAAGCAAATGGCTGAAATGGGCGCTGCTGAACATGCCGCGATAATCCAAGGCATTAGTGGGTTGGGTGACCAATATGATTATTTGGTTGTTGATACTGCCGCCGGCATTGCCGACAGTGTGGTGTCATTTTGCCAGGCCAGTCAGCATGTGTTGATTGTGATTTCTGACGAGCCTACTTCAATGGCTGATGCCTATGGCCTGATCAAAGTGCTTAACCGTGAAGCTAATGTGTCGCGCTTTAAAGTGGTGTGCAATATGGTTGGCAACGATGCTCAAGCCCGCGCCGTGTTTGCCCGATTAAATGAAGTGGCACAACGATTTCTAGACGTTAGTTTGGAGTATTCCGGCGCCATTCCACGTGATGAATTTTTGCAAAAAGCGGTAGTTAGGCAGCAGTTGGTCAGCAAGTTATATCCATCCAGCGAATCGTCACTCGCCTTTAAACGCTTAGCGAACACCATTGATCAATGGGAGCTAATAACAGGCCCTAGCGGTCATATTCAGTTCTTTTTTGAGCAGCTGGTCTCGCCACATGAAAAAGTGAGCATGGCATGGTAAACGTCCGCACAGCCTATGGCGAAGTTCAACATGGCTCGCGTGACGAGCTGGTATTGCGTCATGCCACCTTGGTTAAACGTATTGCGCTGCATTTGCGCTCGCGCTTGCCATCGCATGTGGAATTAGATGACTTAATTCAGGCGGGCATGATTGGCTTGCTTGAAGCAGCCAGTCATTTCTTAGCCGATCAAGGTGCGAGTTTTGAAACATTTGCTGGTCTGCGCATTCGTGGTGCCATGTTGGATCAAATTCGTCGTGAAGGCTGGGTGCCACGATCAGTAGCCAAGCAATGGCGAGACTTATCGGCAGCCATTCGCAGTGTTGAGCAGCGTCTTGGTCGTGAGGCCACACCGGCCGAAGTTGCGGCCGAAATGAAACTAAGCATTAACGAATATCATGCATTACTTAACGAAACCTCGTCGATGCATGTGTTTAGCTTAGATCAGCTAACCGAGAGTGGTTATGAGGCTGATCAGCCCTCGGAAGCGATTACCAGCCAACCCTTAGAGAGTTTATTGGAGCAAGGTTTTGAGTCGGATTTAGCGGCTCAAATAAATACCTTGCCCGAGCGTGAACGCATGGTGTTGGCATTGTATTACCAAGAAAACTTGATCATGAAAGAAATTGGCTTGGTGCTGGATGTGAGTGAATCTCGCGTTTGCCAAATACATACCCAGGCTGTAGCGCGCTTACGTAGTCGATTAACGGATTGGGTAGGCGCTGCCTGACTGAGGAGATTTCAGCATGGATTTAATGACAATAGGTGGCCTGGTTCTGGCGTTTGTTGCCTTACTTGTAGGCAGTATTTTGAAGGGCGCAGGCTTAAGTGGTTTGGTCGGTGGCGCTGCCTTCATGATTGTAATTGTCGGTACCTTGGCATCGGTCATGTCACATACACCGGGGGCGGTGTTGAAGCGTGGCCTGAAAATGGGCGGTTGGTTGTTTAAGCCACCACATCAAGATCCAGCAGCCTTGGTTGGTAAAATGGTGGAATGGAGTCGGATTGCTCGTAAAGATGGTTTGATGGGCTTAGAAGATCACCTGACTGAAGAAAAAGATCCGTTTATTTTGAAAGGCATGCAGATGCTGGTTGATGGTGGTGAGCCAGAAAATATTCGTGCTGTTTTAGAAATGGAAATTGAGACTGCGGAAGAGTTTGATACCGCTGGTGCAAAGATCTGGGAGTCCATGGGCATTTATGCACCGACACTGGGTATTGTCGGCGCGGTATTAGGTTTGATGGCGGTAATGAGCAACTTGGCCGACCCCAGCAAGTTAGGACCAGGTATTGCCGCCGCGTTTACCGCCACGATTTACGGTATTGCCTCGGCCAACTTATTTTTCCTGCCTTATGGCAACAAGCTTAAGTACATCGTTAAAGAGCAAGCCAAAATCCGCACCATGTTTGTTGAAGGTTTAGTGGCGATTGCGCAAGGCGAAAACCCGCGCAATATCGAAGCGCGCTTACAGGGCTATTTCATTGCCAATTTGGCGAAAAAAGGCAAAGACGATGGCAAAAAAGCATAAGCATGAAGACCACGTTAACCACGAAGCTTGGGCCATTCCCTATGGTGACTTGGTGACCTTGTTATTGGCATTTTTTGTGGTTATGTATGCGGTATCGTCAGTAAATGAAGGCAAGTATCGTGCTGCCTCTGCATCGTTATCAGCTGCGTTTACCGGTCAACCACGGACTATTTTGCCGGTGCAAATTGGCACATTGCCGGTCGAGTCCAGTGGTGAAAGCTTGCAGATGGACTTAGTTGCACCTCCAGATAGAGAGCGAGTTGCTAATTCAACTGATGTGGCCAGTAGCAGTGGTTTAGATGGTTCGGGTACCGACCTTCAGTTAATGGCGACAAATATTGAAGAGGCCTTATCGGATCTGATTGAGGCCGAGGTCGTTATTGTTCGTTCAAATCCCTACTCATTAGAAGTCGAAATTAAAACAGACTTATTGTTTGCCAGCGGTACCGCCTCTCTGTCTCTAAGGGCTGCCGATATTATTAGACGTTTAGCTGCACCTTTGCAGCACTTTCATAATCAAATCAAAGTAGAAGGCCATACCGACAATATGCCGATTAATACCCTGACATTTCCATCAAACTGGGAGTTATCGGCAGCACGAGCAGCGACAGTGGTACATTTGCTGACGAAATCTGGTATTAACTCGGAGCGTTTAATGGTGGTCGGTTATGGTGAGCATCGCCCAGTGGGTGATAATGGCACGGCAGAAGGTCGCAACCAAAATCGTCGGGTACTATTAATTATTATGGGTAGTCCACTAACGCGCGACGAAACTCAGTTGTTGCCTGAGCAAAAAGCCCAATAAGTTTGGAGAGTAAGCATGAATGAACAGCTGCAATATTGGGTCGATCAATGGATGCAAGGCGTGGCGTCATTACAATTAATGATAGCCCCAGAAGATGCCATAGTGCTCGGTGTGGTGTTGGCGTTTTTTGTGGCCTCACTGGTATTTACTGTTATTTGGCTGCGCCGTCGTAGATCAGCAGTTCACATTGAGAAAGAAGCTATTGAGCCGAGTTTGACGGCTGGTTCTGATAGTCAAGCTGAAGTGCCTCAGCGTCAAATTACTGCCGCTGAATTTTTGGCACAAATTCAAGGTGAAAATCCGGTATTGCAAATTAAGTCCAAAACAGAGCCACGCATAGTTCCAGAGGTAGTGCCCGACTTGGCGCCAGAGCTTGAACGTAAGCAAGAACCTGAGCTTGACCAGCCAGCAGTTATTGAGCCAGTGCTTAGCACTGAGCCGGAAGCGTTAGACTTGCAGCAGGAAGTGCAAGAGCTTCGTTTAGCGTTGAGCGCGGTTCAAGATCAAGTGCGTATGCAGTCATCCGCGTTACTGCTACAAAGTGAGGCCATTCGTGCTATGGAGGCTTATATGGAGCTGCTTGATAATCGTCAACACAGCACTTCAGCAGCAGCCGATTCAGCACCTGTTAATGACTATGACACCGCTATTAATTTGGCTTCAAAAGGTGTTGATGCTGAAACTTTAATGGCACGTACGGGCATTAGCGCTACTGAAGCGGAGCTGATAACACGCCTACATGGCCAAGCCCGTTAACCCTTATTGCTCTTCTGGAGCTTGATTTATTGTCTGCCCGGTTCGACTACTTTGTCGGGTCGGTGGCTGCATACCCCGCAGCTTATAGGCAAATGCAATAATCTCTGCCACTGCCACATACAAGGCCATTGGCACCTCAGCGTCTAAAGCCATTTGGCTTAAGGTGGCACTCAGTGCGGCATCTTTATGAATTGGGATGCCATGTGCATGTGCCAGTGCCAACATATCAGCAGCCACACTGTCTTCGGCCTTTGCTGTCACTTTAGGTGCGGTTTTGCCATCATATTTTAAAGCCACGGCGCGCATCAGGCAGTCTCCGACAACACATCATTGAGAGTTTTAGGTAATGAGTCAGGGTGTGGCATGCCTTGGCGAATACGAATATTGATGGGTTGCTGTGTTAGCTCAGCAAGGGTGGTTTCTAGTTGCTCGGCAAAGGCATGGATCAAATCGACGGTTGCAGCGCGTTGCGCATAAAACTGAATGCTCAAACCCTCCGCTAAGGTCAGCTTAGCCAACATGGGACCGGTTTGCTCAAAGTCGAAGCTCACTGAAAAAGACCAAATTGCATCTTCTTCTTGGCTTTCTCGCTGATCACGCTGAACGTGCATACGTAATACATCAGTGTGTTGCTCATGGCGCACAGGCAGATCAATAAACCATTGGGCTTGTTGTGGCTCGCGCTGCTGTAAATGCATCAGTTGATGACTTTCTAAGCGAGCAATCACACCTTCGGTATCCTGCATTAGCAACTGTATAAACTGTCCAACACTGGCATTTTGGCCAGCAGGCAAAGACATACGTGGTGCTAACAAACTACCGGGTAGGGGGCTTTGTGCTGGTGCCTGCGCTTTATTTTGTTGTGCCTGTTCTGGCCGAATCCAAATACCTTGCGACAATTGCTGCGGATTTAACTGCTGACGCTGGTTATTCAAAATAGACCATAACTGCAGTAGCTGCGTTTTTAAGTCATGCACTGGTTGGCCAGCTAATAGCGCGGCCTCATGAAAAATACCTGATAGTTGCACTGCCTGCTGCAAACCAGCACCCTGGCTAATTTGAGCCACATTCGGCATTTGTCGCAAAAACTGCTCACTGACTTTAATCAAGTCCGCTGGCAACTGATGGGTGGCACTTGGACTTATAGCCAAGCTCAGTCGTTGTAATAGCGGCTGTAAGTCCTGCTGTCGGGGCAGTGCGGCGCGTAAGTTTTCCTTAATAACTTGCTGCTCGGCGTTGATAATCCGTAGCTCAATGGCTGCCGCCGTTTGAGCGCTATTATTGACCTGCAGAGTGAGTTTTTGGCCAACCTGAAGTGGTTGTTGGCTATGTGCTAGAAAGTGTTGGCGCTGGGCTAACATTTCATAGAGCTGGTCACCGCGGTGCTGTAGAACAGTGGCATTAAGCACGGCACCACTGGCCATTAGTGAACTAACGGCAGCGGTGGGTGCCGGATGTATATTGTTGGGTAGAGGGGTGCTAGCAGGCGGTGGTGTGGGCAAAATACGCATGGTGACCACCCCTCATTGACTAAGCTAGACCTAACCGGTGACCATGGCTTGGTTTGTGAGTCTTGCCTTTAGGATCATAGAGTTGGGCGCTATTGTTTAAGTCCAATAGAATGGCCAAAGCGGCTTCGGTTTGTTGTGCACGTAATTTAAGCTGCAAGCCCATTTGCTTATTGATTAGCTGGCACTCTTGCATGGCTTCATAACAACGCTGCCAAGTGTTAACGACCTGATCTTGCAGTGGATGTTGGGCAAAGACCTGTGCCGGCTCAAAAATGTCTTGCGGCTTTTGGCCAAGTGCTGCCAGTAATTCCACGCGTTGTTTATCGGTATTGTTTAACGCCAGAGTTAAATGCGCCACGGCATCCGAACTATCGGTTAATGCATGCGCTGAACCGCCACTTAGCTGTGCTAGCTGTTGCTGAAGGGCGTCAGTTAGCTGACAGGCCAACTCCGTCAAATCATTGACAGTGTCGGCCAGGCGCTGCAAAAGCTGTGTCATAACATCACCTCGATTAATCAGCATCCATTGCCATTAAAGCGCTGGCAATAGCACGTGCATCTACCTGAAATTCGCCACGGCTAATGGCCTGTTTCAATGCATCCACTCGGCCTTGATCAACTTCTGGCGCTTGTTTAGCCAACGAAATTCCACGACTTAATAACGAGCCAGCGCTCGCATTAACAGCGCTTTTAGGCTCTGCTGATGATGCTTTTTCCGCCGCCACACTGGGGCTGCTGACTTTGGCGGAGTCAATGCGGCGCAAGTTGTTGGCGTTGTAGTTATCAATTTTGTTAACCATGATGGCTTCTCGATTAAATGAGTCTTCAAGTCTTTATCGGTCACACTGCGCAAAACTTTAGTGCTTTTTTAAATTAATTAATGGCAACGGTTTCCGCCGAGGTGACGATGCCTTCAATAATTCGTCCAGAACTATTGTTTCTAACCTGTATGCGGCTACCAATTGCGCCTTCTTTTAATGCAA
>CAYYWS010000116.1:0-3274 GCA_964473955.1 uncultured Paraperlucidibaca sp.
AAAGAGCTGAAAGACATTATTGCCATTTTGGGTATGGACGAACTGTCAGAAGACGACAAGTTGGTTGTTTACCGCGCTCGTAAAATTCAACGTTTCTTGTCACAGCCTTTCCACGTTGCCGAAGTATTCACCGGTGCGCCTGGTAAGTATGTGCCATTAAAAGAAACCATCAGCAGCTTCAAAGCCATTTTGGCTGGTGAGTATGACCACATGCCAGAACAAGCCTTCTATATGGTTGGCGGCATTGAAGAAGCAGTTGAGAAAGCCAAAAAGGTCTAAGGGCCTAAGGGCTGGGAGTAGTAAATGGCTAACACAATGAAATGCGACATCGTCAGTGCAAAAGAGTCAATTTTTGCCGGTACGGTGACCATGGTCGTTGCGCATGGCTTACAAGGTGACCTGGGCATTTTGCCAGGTCACGCCCCACTGCTGACCCAACTGTCACCGGGCCCGGTCCGTGTACTGTTGGAAAGTGGCGAAGAAAACATCTATTACGTTTCTGGTGGTGTGTTGGAAGTTCAACCAACCATCGTCACGGTATTGGCTGACACAGCAGTACGTGCCAAGGACGTTGATGAAGCCGCAGCAATTGAGGCACGTAACCACGCTGCCGAGACCCTGGCAAATCAAAAAGGCGAGATGGATACCTCTACTGCTTTGGCCGCTTTGGCCGAAGCCGCTGCTCAATTACGTACCCTGCAAGCGATGAAAAATCGTGCAGGTCGTGGCTGATATTCCATGCGTCTAAAAGGGCAGCCTAGGCTGCCTTTTTTTATGTCTGACAAAAAATGAATCGGTTAAGATAACTGCTAATTTCATCTTAAGGTTTTAGCTAATGCATTTACAGGTAGTTATTTTGGCGGCGGGTAAAGGCACACGTATGCGCTCAGCGTTACCCAAAGTAATGCAGCCGCTGGCAGGAAAACCTTTGTTGCAGCATGTGATTAATACCGCTAAAGCATTGGGTGCTGAAGCACCCATCGTGGTTTATGGCCATGGTGGTGAGTTAGTGCAGCAGCACTTTCAGCATGAGCCCGTTGAGTGGGTGTTACAGGCGGAGCAAAAGGGTACAGGCCATGCGGTACAAGTGGCACTGGCTAATCTGTCTGGCATCGGTAACAGCTTAATTTTGTATGGTGATGTCCCGCTAATTTCACAACCAACTCTAGGCCGTCTAGTAGCAAGTGTAAGTGATGACAAAAGCCTAGGCTTGCTCACAGTAAATCTAGCTAATCCAACGGGTTATGGTCGTATTGTCCGCGAGCAAGACAAAGTGGTGGCAATTGTTGAGCAGAAAGATGCTAATGCCGAGCAGCTCAAGATTAGTGAGGTGAACACCGGCATTATGTGTGTGCCAAATGCACTGCTGCATCAATGGTTGCCTGAACTTAAAAACAATAATGCCCAAGGTGAGTATTACTTAACAGACTTGATTGCCTTAGCTAATAAAGCAGGTATCACGATTAATGCTGTGCAGCCGGATACCTTATGGGAGGTTGAAGGTGTTAATGACAAGGTGCAACTAGCGGCATTAGAACGTGTATGGCAACAGGCACAGGCCACAAATTTAATGCGAGCTGGCGTTACGATCTTAGACCCTAACCGTGTAGATATTCGTGGTGAGTTAAGCCACGGCGCTGATGTCAGCCTAGATGTTGGTGTCATTATTGAAGGGCGTGTTGTACTGGGTGATAACGTCATCGTGGCTGCGGGATGTGTATTAAAAGATTGTGAGGTTGGTGCCGGTACCATCATTAAGCCCTATAGCGTGATTGATTCGGCAGTGATTGGGGAAAATGCGCAGATTGGTCCGTTTGCGCGAATTCGTCCAGGCAGCAAACTGGCTGATGAAGTACATATTGGTAACTTTGTAGAGACTAAAGCAACACAAATGGGCGTTGGCTCAAAAGCAAATCATTTGGCCTATCTCGGCGACAGCGTCATCGGGCAGGGTGTCAATATTGGTGCAGGAACAATTACCTGTAACTATGACGGTGCGAACAAGCACACAACTGTAATTGGTGATAATGCGTTTATCGGCACCAACAATTCTTTGGTGGCGCCAGTGACAATTGCTGCGGGTGCGACAACGGGTGCAGGTTCAACGATTAGCAAAGATGTAGCGCCCGACACACTGGCGGTAGGTCGCGCGAAACAGGTAGCGATTAGCGGCTGGGTACGCCCCAAAAAAACACTTAAGTCGTCGACTTAATTAGGAGTTTGTTATGTGTGGAATTGTTGGCGCGATTGGTGAGCGCAGTATTACGGACGTACTAATTGAAGGTTTACGACGTTTAGAATATCGCGGTTATGACTCGGCTGGACTTGCTGTGGTTAATAACAAAGCCATTGTGCGCGAGCGTCAAACCGGCAAAGTTCAGGCATTAGCTGATGCGGTACATAGCGCTAATGTAGTGGGCCAGATTGGCATTGCGCATACCCGTTGGGCAACACATGGTGCTCCTACTCAAGATAATGCCCACCCGCATCGATCAGATGATGTTGTTGTGGTGCATAACGGCATTATTGAAAATTATGAAACATTGCGTGAGCAGCTGCAGGCTGAGGATTTTGTTTTTCAGTCGCAAACCGACACAGAAGTCGTGCCACATTTGATTCAGTCTGAGTTACGCCAAGGTGGCGACTACCTTGATGCTGTGCGTCGTGCAGTAGCAAAGCTGCATGGTGCCTTTGCTTTGGGCATTATCCGCGCCTCCGAGCCAGATCGTATTATTGCAGTGCGTCAAGGTTCGCCGTTGGTGGTGGGTTTAGGTATTGGTGAGAACTTTTTAGCATCAGATCAGCTAGCGTTATTGCCGGTGACTAACCGCTTCATCTACTTAGAAGAAGGCGACTTTATTGAGCTGAAGCGTGAGCAAGTGACTATTTGGGATAAGGGTGGTCAGCTTGTAAAGCGCGCTGCAACAGAGCTAGATGCCACGCTTCATGCCAGCGACAAGGGCAGCTACAAGCACTTCATGCTGAAAGAGATTTACGAGCAGCCGCTAGCTGTTCAGCGCACCTTAAATGGCCGCGTCAGTGATGGCAAAGTGGATGTTGACGTTTTTGGCCCGCGTGCTGCTGAGTTACTGGCTAAGGCCAAGCACATACAAATTCTAGCTTGCGGTACTAGCTACCATGCCGGTTTTGTCGCGAAATATTGGTTCGAAGCCATTGCCGGTATTTCCTGCCATGTTGAAGTAGCTAGTGAGTTCCGCTATCGCACCACGGTGCTCCCGGCCGATACGCTATTGGTAACGATTTCTCAGTCAGG
>CAYYWS010000116.1:3374-6216 GCA_964473955.1 uncultured Paraperlucidibaca sp.
GAGGCCGACATCATAGATCAGCTCATGTCTTTGCCTGCACATCTGGAAGGCGTATTGGCATTAGATAAAGCCATTGAGCGTATTGCTGTTGAGTTCGGTGAAAAGCAACATACTTTGTTCTTGGGTCGTGGTGCGCAGTATCCAGTGGCTATGGAAGGTGCATTAAAGCTTAAAGAAATTTCTTATATTCATGCCGAAGCCTATCCTGCAGGCGAGTTAAAGCATGGCCCGTTAGCACTAGTCGATAAAGACATGCCAGTGGTGGCGGTTGCGCCAAATAATGACTTAATTGATAAGCTGAAATCTAATCTACAGGAAGTACGCGCGCGCGCTGGTGTGTTGTATGTGTTTGCTGATGAATATGCCGATGTGCGTGCCGAGCCTGGGCTGAAAGTTTTTTCGATTCCACACGTTAAAGATGATGTTGCCCCTATTGTTTACACCGTTCCGCTGCAGTTGCTGTCCTATCACGTGGCCATTATTAAGGGCACCGATGTGGACCAGCCACGTAATTTAGCGAAATCGGTGACAGTGGAGTAAGCGATGTCAGAAAGGTTAAAAGTGGCGCCTTTAACAAAAGAAGAAAGAGTCACTGTCATCAGTGTTTCTATCAGATTGAGCATTTATACCGCCATGATTACGGCATTTGCCCTGTCGCTAAAAGCCATCATCATTCATGAAGGGCTAGATGCTTTTTATGAGGGGCATTGGGTAGAAAACTTGCAAATGATGCTGCTGGCATTAACGGCGATTATTTATGCCGCGATTGCTATGTTAAGCGCAAAAGATCATGGTGTATTGGCGAAAGCATTGGCGCTGTTGGCGACATTTGCAGTGATTCGTGAAGGTGATGCGTTCTGGGACCGAGTAATACCTGTATTTGGCTGGGAACTTTTGGGCACATTAGTTTTTGTCGCATTGGTTTATGTAATCACCCAGGGACGGCAATATTTCCCCCGGCAAGTGGCAACATTTATGGGCATGCGTGGCATGACCTTAGCTTGGGCGGGTTTTATGGTAGCCATTCCATTAGCGCAAATTGTGGCTCATGGCCCATTATTCCAGTTGATCATGGGCGCCGAATATATGAACACGTTTAAGCGAATGATTGAGGAAACACTGGAGTTAGTGGGTTATATGATGATTTTCTTTTCCAGCGTTGAGCACTTTTATCAAACCGGTTGTTGGCAACGCATCATGGGAAAATCCCAGCCTCTATGAGGTCTTCTGCTTTAACAAAAGCTCGGTCATGGCCTCAGCCGTGATCGGGCGACTAATGTAATAACCCTGAACATAGTCACAGCGTTCACGAATCAAAAAGTCTAAGTGGCAGGCGGTTTCAATCCCTTCGGCGGTAACGGTCATGCCTAATTGGTGCGCCATGGTGATGATGGCGCGCACAATGGCACCGTCTTCTTCGCTTTTGCCTAAGTCTTTGACAAAGGTTTGGTCAATCTTCAGCGTGTCTAGCGGGAAGCGTCGTAAATAACTCAGTGATGAATAACCGGTACCAAAATCATCCAACGCAATAAGCATACCGCGCGCGCGCGCCTCACCTAAAATCTTAATGGCTAAGTCAGGGTCATCCATAAGTGACGACTCGGTTAGCTCAAGTTCTAATTGATTAGCAGGCAGACCAGAAGCATCCAGTGCCTCTTTTAAGGTGTGTAGCAAATTACCTTTGCGTAATTGCTGGGGCGGAATATTAATCGCAACAGTTAAGGCGCCTAAACCATCATCAGACCAAGCTTTTACCTGCCGCGTTGCCTGTTGTAAAACGCGTTCAGTAATAACGGCAATTAAACCGGTTTCCTCAGCTAGCGGAATAAAGCGGCCCGGCTGTAAAAGTCCCAAGGTAGGGTGCTGCCAGCGTACTAATGCTTCCATGCCAACAATACGATTGCTGGAAAGTGCAACTTTGGGTTGGTAATGCACAATAAACTCATCACGGAAAATGGCTTTGCGCAGGCTATTTTCTAGGTTGAGCTGTTCTACCGTAGCACTGCGCATTTCCGAGTTATAAAAGCGGTACTGATTGCCGCCTAGTCGTTTGGCCTGCTGCATGGCCAAGTCGGCATGATTGATCAAAATAACCAACTCACGACCGTGATCTGGGAACACACTAACGCCCAGAGAAGCGCCTAACAGCAATTCGTGATCACCGGTTTTAAAGGGCATGCGCAGAGTGCCAATGATCTCTTCACAAATGCGATCAAGATCCGTGATGTCTCGTAGTTCAGTGAAAATAATGGCGAACTCATCACCACTTAGGCGGGCAATGGTGTCGAAGTCAGTGCCAATTTCAGTCAAACGACGACCAGTCTCGCGCAGAATAGCGTCACCCACTTCAAAACCAAGGGTTTCATTAATTTGCCGGAAACGATCGAGATTTAGGTAAATCACACCCAACTCTTTGTTAGCTTCGCGTGCGGCGGTGATGGCGGCATGGAGACGGTTACGGAACTGACGGCGATTGGCGAGCTGAGTCAAACGGTCGTAGTTAGCTAAATAATCGAGTTTGCGCTGGGCCTCCATGGCTTTGTGTTCGGCAGAGATATCGCGACGAATACCTAAAATGCGCAAGGGTTTGCCATTGGCCTGCCAGGCGACAACACGACCTTTATCTTCCACCCATACCCATTGGCCATTTTGGTGTTTAACGCGGTAGCGTGACTCATAGGTGGGTGTGATTCGGCGCAAGTGACTAATCATATCGTTGGTCACTTGGCGTAAGTCTTCAGGGTGGATTAAGCGTCGGGCTTCGGCGCGCACACTGCGGGTGGCCAAACCTTCACAACCTAAAATTGGCATTAAATTAGTGTGATTTATCGTGCCGTCTTTT
>CAYYWS010000117.1:0-6185 GCA_964473955.1 uncultured Paraperlucidibaca sp.
ATTGATTACCGATGAAGAGGTCAACAGCGCACTTCAAGCGTTGGAAGATGCTCGTCAAAAGAAAGAGCATCGCAAATCAAAGGCGGCTTAAGTCGCTTTCAACGCAGGTGTATATAAATCAAAGCGGCTGCTTTGCCCTAGCAGCCGCTCATGCGGTGCCAAGCCAGCTAAATCTGGTGCAAGTCGAGGCCGCTTAACCACCACACGTTTTGTTGCCACCTGACGCGCCAATGCCAACAGCGTATCGGCATCATTGTCTTCCCCAACCACTTGGCGGAACACACGCATATCTAGCTTAACCAACGCAGACTTTTCACGATGCGGGAACATCGGGTCTAAATAAACCACTTCAGGTCGCTGTGCAGCGGGCATGTCACTTAGACCTGCTAACACCGTATGCGCATCAGCTGTCATTAACTGCATACGATTAGCCGTATCAGCAACCTCCACAACTGTTCTTGCCCTTGCCAAACCAGATGCTAACAGGGCGGCAATAATTGGCGAACGTTCACAAAGCTGTACCGAGCTGCCCAAGCTTGCCAATATCCATGCATCGCGCCCCAAACCAGCAGTCGCATCCAACACACGTGGAGTAGCACCACGACGGACACCACAGGCACGAGCCACCATCTCTCCTGCCGCACCACGCCCAGGCTGCGTTCGCCACCGAATTGCGCCGGCAACAAAGTCGGCTCTTACCGGTGCGGGTAATGGTTTTTCATTTACTTGAAGACCTAAGCCATCCTGATCAAACCACAGCCCCCAAGCAGTGCTCGCCATTGCAGCAGGCAGCTCACGGCGACGATCCATAATGACTGTCAGCTCTGCCCCTAGCTGCTCCACCCAAGGTTTTGCTTCGGACACACTGGTGCTATCAGCAAAAAGCCTCAACGGGGGAGTATTTAGTTCCACTGAATCCAACCTGTTCCAGCTGAAAGCCAAATCAAAGCGCCAAAAGCAATGCGATACCAAGCAAATACAGTAAAGCCATGGCGTGACACAAAACCAACTAACGCTTTCACCACAATGGCCGCGGCAATAAACGACATGATAAAACCAATGGTAAAAACGGGTAGGTCTGCCCACATAAACAAATCACGATAGGTGTAAACCGAGTACACCGTAGCGCCAATCATGGTGGGAATGGCTAAAAAGAATGAGAATTCAGCCGCCGCTTTACGCGATAGGCCCATCCACAAACCACCAATAATTGTGGCGCCAGAACGTGAGGTGCCAGGAATCATCGCTAAACACTGAAAAAACCCAACTTTTAAAGCGTCATGCCAACGCATGTCTTCGACTTCATTTACCCGTACCAAGTGAGCACGTTTTTCGACAAGCAAGATAACGATACCACCCAAAATAAGGGCTGAAGCAACCACCATGGGGTCAAATAATTTGTCGTGAATAAAGCCAATAGCAAAAAAGCCAATAACAGCAGCCGGCATAAAGGCGATCAAAATATTAAATACAAAACGCTGTGACACTGGCTCTTTCTGTACAAAACCAACAGCGGCCCGCGTTAATCGCTGTCGATAATCAAACACTACCGCTAAAATAGCACCAAGCTGGATCGCAATTTCAAACACCACACGCTTTTCATGCGTCCAAAAATCCATCAACTCCGCAGCAATAATCAAATGGCCGGTGCTAGAGACTGGAATAAACTCGGTCAAACCCTCAATAATGCCCAGAACAAACGCTTGAAAATAGAGAAGAAAATCCACAACAACCCCTTAAGTTTGGTCTGGCTTTATTTGTAGTGACGCATACGCTTCATAATAATGCGCGGGCATGCGTTTAAGTTTACCCGTGGCAATTTCTATACATACCAAATGTGTCGCTCCACGAAATACTGTGAGCCCATCCGACTCACGACATATTTGATATACCCGTTGTGTAGATAGTTTATCGACCTTCACTAACCATGTCGCAATCAGTAACACATCGTCTAAATAGGTGGCCGCCAAATAGTTGAGCTCATGGCGGCGCACCACCATGCCATACCCACAGGCATCATATTCAGCAGGGCCTAAACCTACCGTTTCAGAATGAGACCACGCAACATCTTCCATCCACTGCTGATAAACCACATTATTGGTGTGTTTCATCACATCAATATGCTCAACCAACACCTGTCTTCGCATCACGTGCGGATTGGGATAGTCCCATGACAACGTTTTCATTTCATCGCCCCGGTAATTTTTTCCAAACATCATCACGCAAATAAACAGGTAAAGCCTGCTCTGGTGCCTTAGCACCACCAGCCCGCACAATGGGTAAAGCCAAACGCGCCACATCTTGCGCTTCGGGTATAACATCTAAATAACGCTGAGCCACATCAAGCTGCGTAGACAATACATCGCCATACGCTGACCAACCAGAGCCTGCCGCAACACCATGCTCACTATGCCCGCCCCATGCCACGCAGAGAGAGGACGGAACGTCATTAGGGCGACACACCACCTCATCAATTAATGGCTGCATCAAACCACTAACATCCAAATGGTAAGCACCAAGATAGACCTCTTGCATGCGTGCATCAAAGCACGACAGCACCGCTGACACTGCATGCAGGCGTGCAGCGCCCTGAGCCTGCGCTTGCAAGCTGGAAATGGCTACCACGGGCAAATCCGAAGCAAACGCCAAACCTTGTGCCACAGCGGCCGCAATACGCACGCCGGTAAAGGCACCAGGACCCGCAGAGTAAGCAATTGCATCACACTCTTTTAAGTGCGTGCCTGTTAGCTGCAGCAGCTCGTCTAACATCGGCAAAATCAGCTCGGTTTGCAGCCGGGGGGCATGCTTAAGCACGGAGTGCACACTGATCTGGCCATCGGCCGCAACAGTTAATAGCGCCACCGAGCAGTACTCAGTGGCTGTTTCTAATGCTAAAAGCCTCATGGACTATCCGGCTCCAAACTGGCTAAAAATTTAAAAAATGTGGTCACTTCATCGACTGAACGCGTGCGACGCATGGGCGGCAAACTCTGAATAAATAACTGCCCATAAGGTCTGGCCACTAAGCGTGGGTCACAAACCATTAAAACGCCCAAATCACTCACATCTCGAATTAAACGCCCCGCCCCTTGCTTAAGTGCAATGATAGCGGATGGCAACTGAAATCCAGCAAACGGATTGCGGCCTTCCGCTTTGTAAGCGTTTAAACGTGCGGCCACGACAGGGTCTGCTGGCGAGGCAAAAGGTAGTTTATCGATAATTACTAAAGATAGGTCGGCCCCACGCACATCAACACCTTCCCAGAAGGCTCCTGTCGCTAATAACACTGCCTGCTCAGTGGCCACAAAGCGTCTCAACAACTCTGCTTTTGGCTGGGTACCCTGAACTAAAAACGTGTAATCCAACTGATTAGGCAGCCAAGCTGCCGCCTCTTTCAAGGCGCGGTGCGAGGTAAACAAAACAAATGCACGCCCTTTGCTGGCACGCAGCACGGGTATTGCTGCATTTAATACCGCCTGGCCATAACTCATATCGCCAGGGTCGGGCAAACCCCGAGGCACATAAAACAACGCTTGTTGTTCATACGCAAATGGACTGGGTAATTGCAGGCTTAAAACGTCTTTGGGCAACCCTAACTGACTACGAAAATGACCAAAGTCATCACGCACTGCTAACGTGGCCGAGGTCATGATCCATGCGCCGGTTGTCGCCGCCATTAATTCACGAAAAGGTTGGGCAACATCTAAAGGTGTCCACTGCAATACAAAACCTTTGTTATAGGTTTCATACCAATGCACTTGGTTTTTAGGTGTGGGGCCGGTGAGCTGAATGAATGAGTCGAGTAGCTCTTCACTGCGGCGATGTACATTCTCTAAACCACGTGACTTATCACGCAGCAACGCTAACGCTTGCATCACTTCGGTCAGGGCTTGTGTGCATTGACTCACAAGATCAGGCAGGTCTGCCAACTCGGCAACATCAGTCCATACGCCTTTACGCGGCTCAGCCCCAAACAGCAAACGAAAGTCAGCTAAACGAACCTCCACTTGACTGGCCAAGTCGTGCATTTTGGCCAGGTCTCCACCAGCTGCTAACACCTCTCTTAAGGCATCTGCTAATAAATCGTTAATTTGTCGAGACGACAGGCTTTGCCCAAAAAAAACTGCGGCGACATCAGGCAACTGATGCGCTTCATCGAAAATGACCGCCTCTACCGGTGGTAACAGCTCACCAAAACCGCGATCTTTTAATGCTTTATCTGCAAAAAATAAATGATGATTAACCACCACAATATCGGCTTCAGCGGCATCTGCACGCGCCTTTACCAACGGGCAGCGTTCAATTTCTGGGCAAGCCTGGCCTAAGCAGTTATCGGCTGTACTAGTAACCAGCGGCCAAACCGCTGAGTCTTCAGCAATATCAATTAACTCAGCAATATCACCCAGTTTGGTTTTATTGGCCCAGGCTGCGACTTTTTGCAGATCAGATACTGCCTGCCGTGTTGGCAAACGAGCCTCATCTTGGCTGAGCTGCAGGCGATAAGGACAGAGATAGTTGCTGCGACCTTTTAACAAGGCGGTGCGAACCGGCTTGCCAAGCAGCTTCCGCACCGCGGGTAAGTCACGATGAAAAAGCTGGTCTTGTAGGTTTTTGGTGCCAGTAGACACCAGAGTTTTACGACCCGACATGATGGCCGGCACAAGATAGGCAAAGGTTTTGCCAGTACCGGTACCCGCCTCAACTAATAAAGTAGTCTGAGCACTTAATGCATCGGCTACTGCGTTCGCCATGACAATTTGCGGCTGCCGCGGCAAGTAACCCGAGACATGGGTAGCAAATGGGCCTGTATCGCCAAAAATCTCCGCCATTGCCGACGGCATTGCTACCACATCACTCATGCCTAACACTCAAATCGCTTGGGCTCTGAGTGTAGCAAAGGCTAGCTATTCTCGCTGCTTGCGCCGGTGACTAATTTGCTGCCGACTCACACATAGCACAGACCGCGCCGCAGGTAGCGCGCGCAGGGCAGCTAGCAGCAACCGGAGCAGCACTACCACAACAAGCAGCTGCAGCTTGTACTTGTGGGCGCAAAATCGCCTCAATCGCATCAAGGTGTGCAGTACGAGCATTCAATGCAGGAATGTACTCATAGTGCTTACCACCCGCTTCGGTGAAGGTTTCATGGTTTTCCACCGCAATTTCTTCAAGCGTCTCTAAACAGTCCGCTGAAAACGCTGGACACAAGACCTGAACCGAACCAACACCAGAGCTGCCCCAACTTTTTAATAATTCGTCGGTATAAGGCTTTACCCACTCCTGCAAACCAAAGCGCGACTGAAAGCTGATGGCCCATTCATCCATACCCAAACCTAAAGCAGAAACAACTGCATTGGCCGTGGCATGGCATTGCGCAGGATATGGGTCACCTTTATCGGCATAAGGCTGAGGGATGCCATGAAATGAAAACAACAGCTTATCGGCACGACCGTGTGTGGCCCAATGTTCTCGCACACTCTCTGCCAAGGCCGCGATATAAGCTGGATGCACATGATAGTCACGTACGATGTGCATGCCTGGAATATTACGTTGTTGTTGTAACCAGCTGGCTACCTGATCAATCACTGGACCAGTAGAGGTTGCTGAATGCTGAGGAAACAACGGCAGCACCACAATTTCATTACAACCCGACTGTTGAAGCTCCGTTAGCGCCTTACGTAACGCCGGGTTGCCATAACTCATGCCGGGCTTAACCATAATGTCTAAGCTTGGATAGGCTTTACTCAATCGATTTTGCATGGCTTCTACTTGCGACAACAAGATAAGGCGCATGGGTGAATCACCCTGCCAAATACTGGCGTAAGCATGTGCGACACGCTTAGGACGCAGCGGCAAAATAAACAAACGCAAAATAAAAAACCAAACCAGCTTTGGCACTTCGATGACACGACCATCACTTAAGAATTCGCGCAAATAACGACGTACGGCCGCAGGTGTTGGTTCATCGGGTGTGCCTAAGTTCGCTAACACCACCCCTACTCGACGACGATCTGACATGTGCACCTCTTAAGTTTTAATGCCGCAAACAATAACGCCGCGCAAGGCGCGGCGTTATCGGACAAGCAAGCTACAGATTACGCTAAGGCTGCCAACATTCGTTGGGTAATATCATCAACAGAGCCAATACCTTGCACCAAGGTATATTTAGCAGCGCCTGGCTGGTCTGC
>CAYYWS010000118.1:0-6131 GCA_964473955.1 uncultured Paraperlucidibaca sp.
GAGTTTGTGTATGCGGTGAGTGGTCAGGGTGATTTGTATCAGCTCGACTTAGCAACCGGTCTGCCAATCTGGCAAACCCGCGTCACTAACTCGCGTGGTCGCGGTGAAATTGAACGCCTGATGGATATTGATGGTGACTTGGTATTAGACGCTAACGGCACTATTTACACCGCTGGTTTTCAATCTCAATTAACCGCCACCGATACCCTGCAAGTGCGTCGTCGCTGGCAACTAAATGTTTCTACCACTCAGCCTGTGGCGGTGGATGCAGCACATGTTTATGCCGTAGATGTTAACGGCTCGATTGCGGGCATAAACAAGCTCACCGGTGAGTTGGTATGGGTGCAAGACTTTAAAGGTCTGCGCTTGTCTGCTCCAGTGATCTGGCGTGGTTTGGTGGTGGTGGTGGATAGCACCGGCACCTTGCATGCTATGAGCCCACGCGACGGCACCGTACGTGCGCGCACACGAGTGGCTAATGGCCCGCTGATGAGTATTGTTGTTGATGCTCCGCAGTTACTGACCCTGTCTACCAAGGGCCAGTTGCGCGCTTGGGACATTAATCCTGATTGATTCTTTGAGTAAGCTGTCTACATGAAACCTGTCATCGCCCTGGTGGGCCGCCCCAATGTGGGCAAGTCCACCCTGTTTAACCAGCTCACCAAAAGCCGGGATGCCCTTGTGGCAGATTTACCCGGCTTAACACGTGATCGCAAATATGGCGATGCCTGCATCGACAACAAGTCGTTTATTGTCATCGACACCGGCGGTATTGGTGAAGGTGAAGAGGGCATTGATGCCTATATGGCGGAGCAATCACGCACCGCCATTGAAGAGGCCGATATTGTTTTATTCCTAGTGGATGGTCGCGCCGGTCGTGTTGCGGCCGACGAGCAAATCGCTCGCGAAATTCGTACCCTAGGCAAAACTATTCATGTTGTCGTCAACAAAGTGGACGGCATTCAAGAAGACGTGGCCAAGTCCGAGTTTCATGCCCTGGGTATGGGCGAGCTGTTTGGTATTGCCGCTAGCCATGGTCGTGGTGTGCACCAGATGATGAATCAGGTGCTGGCCAACTTTCCTGAAGATGAAGAGCAGGTTGAAGATCCAGAAGCCGGTATTAAGATTGCGATTGTTGGTCGCCCTAATGTCGGTAAGTCCACACTGGTTAACCGCTTATTAGGTGAAGATCGTGTGGTGGTATTCGACATGCCAGGCACCACCCGCGACAGCATTTATATTCCCTACGAGCGCCAAGGCGAACGTTACACCTTGATCGATACTGCCGGTGTGCGTCGTCGTGGTCGCGTCAATGAAACCGTTGAAAAGTTTTCCGTGATTAAAACCCTGCAAGCCATTAAAGATGCGCATGTGGTGGTGTTAGTGATGGATGCGCGCGAAAGCATTGTGGACCAAGACTTAAACCTATTGGGTTTTGTGCTGGAAAGCGGCCGTGCCTTAGTCATTGCCATTAATAAATGGGATGGCATGACGGACTATGAGCGCCAAACCCTGCGCAATGACATGCAACGCCGTTTTGACTTCATTCCCTACGTCAAAATTCATTTGATCTCGGCCAAGTTTGGCACTGCAGTGGGTGATCTTTATCCATCGATCAAACGTGCTTACGATTCGGCCATGATTCGGGTGCCAACCAACCAGCTCACACAGTTGTTGGCCGACGCCATTGAGCAGCATCAGCCACCACTGGTGTCCGGTCGTCGCATTAAGTTGCGTTACTGCCATATGGGCGGTCAAAATCCACCATTGTTTGTTATCCATGGCAACCAAACCGAATCCGTGCCTTCAGTGTATAAGCGCTATTTGGAAAACACCTTCCGTAAAGCGTTAAAACTGCAAGGTACTCCGGTGCAGCTAGAGTTTAAAACCAGTGATAACCCCTACAAGGATAGAGTCAACAGACTTACCGAAGGGCAATCAGAACGTCGTCGTCGCTTTATTCAAGCGGTAAAAAAACGTGACAAAAAACGTTAATCGAAACCTGAAGTTGTTGTTAACGGGTGTGGCCTTAATGTCCACACCCGTTGTCATTTGTGCCCAGCCTTTTACTGAGCAAAGCACGCCAGAAGTCATTACTGCCACTCGTTTAAAGCAAAGCCTGTTCGACTCGCCTGCGTCCGTTTCGGTTATCGATCGCGCCATGATTAAGGCGTCGGGTGCTCGTGAGCTGCCAGATATTTTGCGCCTAGTGCCGGGCATGGTGGTGGGGCGTGAGTCGGGCAGTGAGGCCTATGTGCTTTACCACGGCACCAATGCCGGTGGTGCCCGCCGCATGCAGGTGCAAATTAATGGCCGCTCAGTGTACGAGGCTGCTTTAGCGCGGGTGGACTATATTGGCTTGCCTTTTGATGTGGCCGAGATTGAGCGCATTGAAGTAGTGCGTGGGCCAAGCTCGGCGGCACATGGCGCCAATAGTTTTTTTGCGGTGATCAATATCATCACTCAGCATCCACAAGATGTGTCTAAAGCCGAGCTCTTAGTTCGCCGTGGCGACAATGGCATTAAGGATGGTTTTGCGCGCTTTGCCGGGCAGGCCGGCGGTGTCGATTGGTCGTTGTCGTTAATGCATCGAGAGGACGATGGTTATGACACCAACTTAAGGCGAGGCACGCCCTATCAGGATGATAAGCGTGTGCAAGGGATGAACTTTCAGACCTTTCAGTCGTTGGTCAATGATGGTGAGCTGGGTTTCTCGGGTGGCTTCTCGCGCATGGTGGCCGAACAAAGCCGACGCAATGACGTCAGCATCTACCGAGAACTGCCAGTAGCGACGTTTGATAACGGTTTTCTTACATTAGATTGGCGTCAGCCATGGTCTGCCCGCAACGAAGCCAAGCTGCAAACCAGCATAAGCACCTTGCGTCGTGATGAGCCGTGGTTAGTAAAGTTGCCGTACCTACTAGTGTCACCCGAGTTAGGCGAGTTACACAGCCAAGATCCTGATCTTGCCGATAGGGCGTTAAAAGATCCTGCAGGCACCTGTGCCGGACCCGCTTTTTTAACCAATGCGGCCTTGCGTAATGCCTGCCTTCTGGGTGTGAGTGAGCTCATTGCCGGTGGGGGTGAGTTACAAGAAATTGATTATCGTACTAGCCAAAACTATCAAGAGCAGCGTACCGCCATTGAGCTGAGCAATACTTGGGTGCCAAACGAAAGTTTGCGTATGGTGATGGGTGCCGAGCTTAACGATAAACGTGCATCCTCCGAAATTTTTTTAAACGGTACAGTCAGCAACCGTAGCGTGAATTATTTCACCCATGGTGAATGGCGGTTTGCCCCTAATTGGTTGCTAAACCTTGGTGGGAACTTAGAGGACGACGAAACAGTCGGGCGTTTTTTCTCCCCCCGTGCAGCGCTGAACTGGCGGTTCTTACCCGACCACTCCTTGCGCTTAGTTCATGCTCGCGCAGTACGCACCCCCGACATTATAGAAACCAGTGCCGACTGGCGTTACGTTGCGCGCACAGAAGATCGCAGCATGAGTGATAAAGACGGTCAGTTTTATATCACCGCTAAATCAGAGGGCAGCCCAAAAACGGAGCGCATTAAAAGTAGTGAGTTGGGATATTACGGCGAGTTGCGCGACATCGGTTTAGCGCTAGATATACGCCTGTTTTATGACGAATTAAAGCTGGTGGATAACCAAATCGAAATTGATGGCTTTGAGCTCAGCGAGCTTAATGATTATTTACGCACCGGCATTGAGTTAGAAAGCAGCTGGCGTTTTGCCGCCAATGATCAGCTGCGCCTGACCTATACCCATATTGATCTGCGTGATTTAGACCATGCAAAGAATGGTAATGTCAATTTTGTGCCGCGTCATATGGGCACGCTGGGCTGGTTGCATCATGATGCCCAAGGTTGGCAGGGCAGCTTAATTTACGGCTTTTATAACAACTTAAATCGTAATGCTTTTTTTGATCGCTTGGATGGCTATATCGGAAAAACAACACGGTTGGGGCAGCAGTACTGGTTGGACCTAGGCCTAAGTGGGCAAGTGCGGTTAACACGAGACCCTGAAATGCGCCGCGAAAATGGTATCGATCAACAACATAAATTATGGCTAAGTGCTGGCCTTAGGTATTAATCAACGGATGGCCTTCATGGAATGAAAGCAATAACGTTCGGACTACTTTGCTGTTTTATATTGCCAAGCTGGGCTAATGCCGCAGCCGTGCAAATGCATGCTGTGCCGACTGCTGCGGCGACTGCATTGCGCGCGGCACTGCCTACGTTGCAAACAGTAGATAATGACGCTGAAATACAGCTGGTTTGGCAGGCGCAACACTATCAACAACTCAGTGCAAAATTAAATACGCCAGCGATTGTGTTGATGGCATATCCGGGGCAGGTCAGCTTACGGCCACAAGATATGGCGCTGTATTGGTCGCCCACCTTGGCGCAACAATTGACCTTAGCGCAAGCGCTTAACCCCGGCTTAAAACGAGTGGGTGTGGTGCTCACCTCCGCCACCTTAAGTTTGCTGCCCGAGTTGGTGCAAAAAGCAAAAGCGCAGGGCATAGTAGTTGAGTCATTAGTGATAAATGGCGAGATTAATTCACGGCTGTTAGCGCAATTTATGCAGTCAGTTGATGTGCTGCTGGCAGCACCTGACGAGCAGTTGTTTTCCCCCCTAAATGCCAAGTTATTGTTGCTGCCCTCGTATCGTTTAAACCGGCCTTGGGTGGGGCCAAATGCTGCTTTTGTGCAGGCCGGTGCAGTGGCCACGCAGCAGGTCTCACGAGCTACTTTAATAGAGGCAATTAGCACGGCCATCTCATATTGGCAGCAACACAAACAATTACCCGCGAGTCGTGTCTTGGTGGCGGACGAGGTAGTGGTGAATGCGCCGGTATTACGTTCACTAGGGTTGCGTCAGCCGAGGCTTAAGCCATGAATACGTTTGCACAGCGCCGTATTCGGCGACGCATTATGTTGTTAATCACGGTGCCAGCCTTGGTGCTGTCTTTGCTGGTATTAGGCCTAAGTGCATCGGCTCGTTGGCAGGCCGAACAAGCCTTAGAAGTTAAAACTACACAGCTGCTGGTTAATCAGTTTGCAGCATCAGCAGACTACGCCCTGCAATCGAATCAGCCAGAATTATTAGGCCCATCGGTAGAGCGTTTATTGGCATTGCCCAGTGTGCAGCGGGTACAAGTTCATACCGTCTCTGGTGGGCTGTGGCTGCAGCAACAAAAGACTAAGGCACTGGCTAAAAACAGTATTCGTATGTCGGCAAATATTGAAGCCATCAGCGCGCAGGGTAGTGGTGATGACTGGTTGAGCAACTGGACGAGTACTCCAGTCCTACTCGGGGTGGTGAGTGTGGATCGAGTACCGCATCAGTTATCACCAGAGCAAACCACAACCCTACGTCAGGCCTTGTTTTTAGCCTGTATGGCGACAGTGGTGTTGTTGTTGATTGGTGCCGCTCAGGCAAAACGTTTATTGCGTTATATCGATCGTGTTCGCCAGCATCAGCGTGAGATTTTTCAAGCACGTCAATCGCAGTGGCAAGACGATCAGCAACGGCAAGCGGCATGGGGCAAATGGTCACATGATGTGCGCACGCCATTGCATGGTGTGGCGGGTATGTTGGAGCTGTTAGACACTACACAGCTCGATGCTGAACAACGTCATTACGTTAAACAAGCCCGAGCAGCAGCTCGGGAAATGGAAGCAAGTTTGCAGCAAAGCCCATTGCCGGCCACACAGAGTGAAGACTTCCCTGATGACGCAGCGCTGGAGCAGGCGCAATTACAATGGCAACAGCGACTGATTTTATTGGTGGAAGATGATGCTATCAGCCAGTGTTTGTTGCAGGGTTTGCTAAGTGAGTGGGGCGCCGAGGTGACCTGTGTCAATAATGGCGCCGAGGGTTTGGCCTGTGTTAATCAGTCCTGGGATTTGGTTTTGCTAGACGGCGAGCTGCCCGACATGACTGCTATTGATTTTGCCGCGCAGTGGGCGCTGCTGCATCAGAAAAACACACCCATGGTGGTGATTACGGCACACACTCAGCCGGAAAAAATTGCCGCCTATGAGCAGGCAGGCTTGGGGCCGGTATTGCAAAAGCCACTGCGACGAAGACATTTGTTGGCGGTGTTAAC
>CAYYWS010000119.1:0-6117 GCA_964473955.1 uncultured Paraperlucidibaca sp.
GCGGCACAAATGATTCGTGCGGTTGAGAAAAATCAGCGTCGTTTGCTGATTGGTAATGATGCCAAAGTGTTGGATCTGATGGCGCGTATCCTGCCATCGAGTTATCAAAAGTTAGTGGCACTCAGCACAAAAACCATGAAATAAGGTTTTTGTAGGCTGAAAAAAAGGGCTCTGATGAGCCCTTTTTTTATGTCGACAACTTATTCACTGTCGAGGAATGAGCGTAAATGCTCAGATCGGCTAGGGTGGCGCAGTTTGCGCAACGCTTTCGCTTCAATTTGACGAATACGCTCACGCGTTACATCAAACTGTTTGCCCACTTCCTCTAAAGTGTGGTCAGTATTCATTTCAATACCGAAGCGCATGCGCAGTACTTTTGCTTCGCGTGGTGTTAGGTTTTCTAACACTTCACGTGTTGCTTCGCGCAGGCCTTCCGATGTGGCGGCATCAATTGGCGACACGGCCAGCGTGTCTTCAATGAAGTCACCTAAGTGGCTGTCTTCATCATCACCAATGGGCGTCTCCATAGAGATTGGCTCTTTAGCAATTTTCAAGACTTTACGCACTTTGTCTTCCGGCATTTCCAAGCGTTCACCCAATTCTTCAGGTGTTGGCTCGCGTCCCATTTCCTGCAACATTTGACGCGACACGCGATTGAGTTTGTTAATGGTCTCAATCATGTGAACTGGAATACGAATGGTGCGTGCTTGGTCTGCAATCGAACGCGTGATAGCCTGACGAATCCACCACGTGGCGTAGGTAGAAAACTTAAAGCCACGGCGATATTCAAACTTATCAACCGCTTTCATCAAGCCGATATTGCCTTCTTGGATTAAGTCCAGGAATTGCAGGCCACGGTTGGTGTATTTTTTAGCAATCGAAATTACCAAGCGTAAGTTGGCTTCGACCATTTCTTTCTTGGCACGACGCGCTTTCGCTTCACCAACACTGACGCGACGGCTAATGTCTTTAATGTCAGCAACCGACAACACATGGTCAGTCTCAATATCAATCAGGCGTTGTTGTGCACGAATAATGTCTTCGCGCTGCGCATCTAAGCCCTTGGCTAGTGATTTACGACGTTCGATCTCTTGATCTAACCACTGCAAATTAGTTTCGTTGCCGGGGAAGTCGGCAAGGAATGTGGTGCGATCCATGCCGGCACGACGAATACAGCTAATCATGATGGCGCGTTCTTGCGCACGCACATTGGAAACTGAAGAGCGAATATGGTCGGCAATGGCGTCATAAATACGTGGCGTCAGTTTAAAAATCATAAACTGCTCGGCCATGACAACCATATGCTTCTGCCATACCTTGCTGTGCATCCCTTGGGTTGCTTTAGCCTCATCGACCAGTTGGTATTGAGCACGCAAATCGTTGATGCGTGTGCGAACTAACTCAATGTCAATGCCGGTATCGGCCTCATCATCATCGCCGTCAGCATCGCCATCGTCGTCATCGTCATCGTTGCTGTCGTCTTTAGCTTTGGTTGGAACAGCAATAGCTGCTTCGTCATCCACAACAGCAGGCACACTGGCGCCATCGTCATCTGGGTCTAAAAAGCCGACCAATACATCTGCTAAACGACGCTCACCGGCTTCAACGGCATCAAATTCGTTGATTAGCAAATCAACAGCGCCTGGCCAGTAGGCCATGGCGTTGAGGACGTCACGAATACCGTCTTCAATGCGTTTAGCAATGGCAATTTCGCCTTCGCGTGTTAGCAGCTCAACAGTGCCCATTTCACGCATATACATGCGGACTGGGTCAGTGGTGCGGCCAGGTTCATTTTCAACGGAGGCTAATACGGCGGCAGCTTCCTCAGCAGCCAAGTCATCATCACTGGCTTCTGGGGTTTCTTCGCGCATCATTTCATCGGCTTCAGGTGCGCGTTCGTGCACCGGAATACCGAGGTCGTTGAGCATCTGAATGATGTCGTCGATTTGCTCGCTTTCAGTGACTGATTCTGGCAAGTGATCGTTGACGTCGCCAAAGGTCAAAAAGCCTTGCTCTTTGCCGCGCGCAATCAGTGTGGCAAGCAAGGAATTGCGATGCTCTTTGCTGATTGGCTCGTTGCCTTGGTCGTCAGACGGATCCTCGATCGACGTATCGTGCGGTTTGTTGCTCATGCGGACCCCATGCAAGCTGTGCAAAACAAGAGCGGAATTATAACCGCCTTGTGAGAATAAAGACAGATGGACACTGCGCGATTAACTGGTCGGTCGACGACGCGCTTGCTGCAGTGTGTGAATTTTACGTTGGCAGGCGCTAATTGCCTGCAAGGTTTGGTGGTCTGGCGTTTGTCGAAGCTGTTCAGTTAGGTGATCAAGCTCGGCCTGTAAGGTGCGCAGATGAAGTTGGTGCTCAATATCGGCCACTTCTAATTCAGGTTGCTCATGGCTGGGTAATAAATCGGTAGCGGCAATAGTCGCGAGTGCATCACCTTGTTCGGTGCCATGCCAGCGGCCTAATACTGCGGCAAGGCTGAGCTGTGGATTGGCGCTAATATCGTCACGTAAGCGCAGCAGTAAAGGTGTGAACTCATCTGCTAGACCGCGGTACATGTCTTCTTGCCAACGTGTGGCGAGCTCGGGCTGACGTAGAATTAGGGCAATCACTTGCGCCGATAACGTACGAAGCCTGGGGCGTTCTGGGCGTTGCTTTGGTGCGCGCAGAAAGCGTTTTTGTTCGGGCAGGTATTGCGTAGGCTGTGTCGGTGTTGATGGCTCAGCTGCCGGTGGAATGGACTTACTTGCCGCGATCACTAGCTGTGAATTGATCAGCTCCTGGCTGAGTTGTGTGCGCTCACTTAAGGACTGAACCACTAAGCTACGAAACAAACATTCGGGCATTTGTGCAATCAGCGGCAGCGCCAAACTGGCTAAGCGTGAGCGACCCTCAAGTGTTGTTAAGTCTAAGTCTTCACTTAAGTGCTTAAACAATAACTCGGTTAAGGTCAGTGCATCGGCTTGTAAGCGGGCACGGAATAAGTCAGGGCCTTCGCGGCGAACCAGTGAATCTGGATCCTCGCCTTCAGGTAAAAATAAGAAGCGCAAGTTAACGTCATCACCCACCATAGGTAAGGCATTTTCGAGTGCCCGCCAGGCGGCGCGGCGGCCAGCATCATCGCCATCAAAGCAAAAAATAATGTCATTCACTACGCGCAACATGCGTTCAACATGAGCGGTGCTGGTGGCGGTGCCTAGGGTGGCAACGGCTTCGTTAATGCCGTGTTGCGCTAGCGCCACCACATCCATATAACCTTCAACCACAATCAGACGGCTTAATTTGCCGCTTTGTTTGGCCTCGTACAGACCATAAAGTTCACGGCCTTTGTGGAATACTGCTGATTCGGGTGAATTTAAATACTTTGGCTTGTCATCACCGAGTACTCGGCCACCAAAGGCAATCACGCGCCCACGGAAATCACGAATAGGAAAAATGACACGATCACGTAAGGCGTCATAAAAACTATTGCGCTGTTCTTGATGAATAAGTAGGCCGGCTTGCAGCAGAAGCTGTTTTTGTTCGGCTTCAAGGCCTAAGGCCTGTAGCAAATTATCCCAGCCGGGCGGGGCGTAACCAATACGAAATTGCCGGGCAAGTTGGCCTGTTAGTCCACGCTTTTTTAAGTAATCCACAGCACTGTTACGCTGTTGGTGCGTGCGCAGTTGCTGCTCATAAAAGCGTGCAGCATTTTCTAAGACATCATAAAGCGGCTGTTGCGAAGGCGCGGCAGGGACATTGTTATTGCGTGTTTCCGGAAGCGTTAGGCCAACGTTGCCAGCGAGTTGCTTTAGGCCGTCAATAAAGTCGAGCCGATCATGCTCTAGCAAAAAGCTAAGGGCATTGCCGCTGGCGCCACAGCCAAAGCAATAATAAAACTGCTTTTCACGATTTACTGTGAATGACGGCGTTTTTTCTTGATGAAAAGGGCAGCAGGCGCTGTAATTTTTGCCGGCGCGCTTAAGCTTGACGCGAGCATCAATGACATCAACGATGTCTGTGCGTAGCAGCACATCATCGATAAACGACTGTGGAATGCGACCTTCAGCCATGACGGCTCACATGAGAAAAAACAAGAACTGCAGTTTGCGCGACTGCGCCGTTGGCTGCAACGGCGCAATGCAGCAAAAGCTTAACCAAGCAGTTAACTTAGCCGTGCTTTGACTTGCTGCGACAGTGCGCCAACATCAGCACGACCAGCAACCATGGGGCGAATTAAGTTCATCACTTTGCCCATGTCACGTGCGCTGGTAGCGCCCGCTTCAGCAATGGCGGCGGAGACAATCGACTCTAATTCAGCGGCAGTTAAAGGCGTAGGCAAAAAGGCTTGAAGAACTGAAATTTCAAGAATTTCGCGTTGGGCTAAATCATCGCGACCCGCTTGCTCATAAGCATTGGCAGACTCACGGCGTTGCTTTACCAGCTTTTCCATGATGGCCAGTCCGCGTGCTTCATCAACCTCAACACGCTCATCGACTTCAATTTGCTTAAAAGCAGCTAAAGCCATGCGAATGACACCCAGACGTTCACTGTCTTTGGCGCGCATAGCATCTTTCATGGCTTCGGTAAGGCGGTGCTTTAACGACATGGGGTTTACCTTTGGCTAGATCCGCGACAAGCACAAAAAGCCCCGAGAGGGGCTTTTTGCAAAACACACATTAATACAGACGAACGGTCTTAACAGACTCGCGTTGTACCTTTTTGGCGTGACGCTTAACAGCAGCAGCAGCTTTACGCTTGCGCATTTGTGTTGGCTTTTCGTAGAACTCGCGCTTACGAACGTCGGCTAACAGACCGGCTTTTTCACATGAGCGCTTGAAACGACGCAGTGCGACGTCAAATGGTTCACCTTCTTTTACTTTAACTTGGGGCATGAATGCTCACCTATCGTCGAAATTCGGTATGCCACGAGGCATGGGGCGCGGATTTTAACGAGAACTGAACGGAATGGCAAATCTTCTTGCGTAACCGCTACAATGTCGCACTTTCAAACATGCCAATAAGTGAGTTTATGCATGCGTGTATTAGGCATCGAAACATCCTGTGATGAAACCGGCGTGGCCGTTTACGACACCGAACACGGTCTATTAGCGCATCGTTTGCATAGCCAGATAACCATGCATGCTGACTATGGTGGAGTAGTGCCAGAGTTGGCCTCGCGCGACCATATTCGTCGTATGGTGCCATTGGTGCGAGAAGTGATGGTAGAGGCTAATACGTCGGCAGAGCAGCTCACAGGCATCGCTTATACAGCAGGTCCTGGCTTGGCGGGCGCACTGTTGACTGGCGCTATGTTTGCGCGCTCACTGGCCTATGCGTGGTCGCTGCCGGCAGTTGGTGTACATCATATGGAAGGGCATTTGTTGGCTCCCTTATTGGAGCCAAAGCCACCAGCGTTCCCGTTTGTGGCGTTGTTAGTTTCTGGTGGCCATACCCAGCTGATGCGTGTTGATGGCATTGGCCAATATGAGCTGTTGGGTGAGTCGATTGATGACGCTGCCGGTGAGGCCTTTGATAAAGTCGCCAAGATGTTGGGCTTGGATTATCCCGGTGGACCTCAGGTGGCAAAGTGGGCGCAACAAGGAAATGCTAGTGCCTTTAAATTTCCTCGCCCAATGTTAGACAGGCCGGGTTTGGACTTTTCTTTTAGTGGCCTAAAAACGGCGGTATTAACGGCGCGTGACCAAACTCCAGACTACCCGAATCGTTTAGCTGATATTTGTGCAAGCTTCGAAGATGCGGTGGTCGATACCTTGTTGCGTAAGTGTCTACGTGCGCTAGAGCAGACTGGTTTAAAGCGCTTGGTGCTGGCTGGTGGCGTTAGCGCGAACAAACGTCTGCGTCAGGTTTTGGCTGAGCGGCTACAGGCTATTGGTGGTGAGGCGTATTACCCGGCACCAGCCTTTTGCACCGATAACGGTGCCATGATCGCTTTTGCTGGTGCTCAACGTTTGGCAGCAGGTGAGTCGGTCGATTTAGCCGTGACGGTGCGGGCCCGATGGCCGATGACTGAGTTATCGGCCATTTAAGTCAGCCAAGCTACTTAGCGTTTGAAGCGGCGCTCACGACCTTCAATTAACGCCTTCATGTTTTCTTTGTGGCGCGCCA
>CAYYWS010000120.1:0-1108 GCA_964473955.1 uncultured Paraperlucidibaca sp.
TTAACGGGCTGGCGTTTCGGCAAAATTCTTTCATTGGGCAAAATGTCATAAAACTGAAGCTGGTCGACCGCACGAACCGGTTCAGGCTTAGGTTTGGCTTCCTCGGTTGGCGTGGTGCTGATAGCGGCCGGCTGAACTGGCTGTTCTGGCAGGTCTTGTTTGCGAACGTGATAAATAAACGCCACCAATAATGCCAATAACAAAACGCCAAGTAATAGCGGGCCACGTTTAATTTGACTTAGCCGATTGGGCTTGGGCTTTTGCTGCCCAGCGTTGCGCACCGCGGCTTTAGCTGGCTTAGCGCCATAACGCGGGCTTTGGTGCGGATTCGTTGAGCGCTTAACCGGCGTTCGGCTAGCGCCGCGAGGCGGTGTTCGCTTAGTCATTACATCGTTTCCTACATGCGTTCGGGGGCGGCAACCCCTAAGAGTTGTAGGCCATTAGCTAACACCTGACGGGTGGCTTCACACAGCAGCAAGCGCGCATGACGAGTAGCATCATCCTCAACCAACACTTTGCAGTTGTTGTACCAGCCATGAAACTCAGCAGCTAACTCTTTTAAATAATTCGCTAGTTG
Organism: uncultured Paraperlucidibaca sp.; assembly: GCA_964473955.1. Lineage (GTDB taxonomy): Bacteria > Pseudomonadota > Gammaproteobacteria > Pseudomonadales > Moraxellaceae > Perlucidibaca. Next base: position 578 of record CAYYWS010000120.1, read on the forward strand.
ATGAGGCTCATAGGCGACGGCCGCTTTTTGTAGCAGCTCTGGGTAACGCGCCAGACGCTGAGCAAGATCGCGCTCACTGTCTTGCGTTAGTGCGTTTAAGCAAGTCAGTGCATGTTCGCGGTCGTAGCTCAAACCCTCTTGGCTTAAACGATCAAACATTGAACATACACGAGCATGGGCATATTGAACGTAATAAACGGGATTATCTTTGCTTTGTGACACCGCTAGGTCGAGGTCAAAGTCGATATGCTGCTCGCTTTTGCGGGTAATGTAGTAAAACCGTGCGGCATCGTTACCGACTTCTGCACGCAGCTCGCGCAGTGGAATGAACTGGCCTGAGCGAGACGACATTTGAACTTGTTCACCACTACGCCATAACGAGACGAACTGCACCAGCTGCACATCCAAACGGCCAGCATCAAGACCCAAAGCAGTAATTGCAGCTTTGACACGAGCGATGTAGCCATGGTGGTCGGCACCCCAAATATTGAGTACACGATCAAAACCACGTTCAAATTTATTTAAGTGATA
>CAYYWS010000120.1:1208-6064 GCA_964473955.1 uncultured Paraperlucidibaca sp.
ACATCAAAACCTTCATCGCCGAGCAGCTGGCGGCTATTACGAATGAGGTCGTCAATATGAGCCTCTTTGTCGCCCGCAATGACCGTGCCAAAGTCATCTAACTGCAGGTCTGGCGATACATTGGCAAAAACATCAGTGGCTGAGTTTAACCAGCGGGTGCCGTCTGCTGCGCTGACTTGTTGAGCAATATCACGCACGTAGTCGCCACGATAACCATTGCTTGGGAAGGTTAGTGTTTCACCGTTTAGCTCTAGATAACGTAAATAAGTCGAGGTGGCCAAAATCGCCATTTGTCGGCCGGCATCATTGACGTAGTACTCACGTTGCACATCAAAGCCAGCGGCATCAAGCAAATTAGCAACGGTCATGCCATAGGCGGCGCCGCGGCCATGGCCAACGTGCAAGGCTGATGTTGGGTTAGCTGAAACAAACTCAACTTGCAATGACTGGCCTAAGCGAGGGGCGCGGCCAAACTCAGTACCTTGCTGCAAAATGTCGTTAAAAATCAAAAAGTCACTGCTGCCATCCAAAAAGAAATTAATAAAGCCAGGGCCAGCAATTTCAATTTTGGTGATCAGCTTGGAGGCAGGCAGGGCCGTCACAATTGCTTCAGCAATTTCACGTGGTTTACGTCCAGCCGCTTTAGCACTCATTAAGGCCACATTGGTTGCCCAGTCACCATGCGCTTTGTCGCGCGTGCGCTCAAGCTGAATGCTAGGGGCGAAATCAGCTGGTAACACCTGAGTGTCACGAAGTTGCGTTAGGGCGTTTTGCAGTAAGCGTTCTAGAGCGTGCTTCATGGAGACTTAAAACCAAAGGGCTAAGAAATAGGGGGGAGATTGTATCAACAAAGTGGCAATAAAAAAGGCGGAGGCTCCTAAACACAGAGCATCCGCCTTTTCGGCAAAGCGCAGTTCTAGGCGAATTAAGCCTTTTTGAAGCTGCGAGCGCCAAAGCGCTGCTTGAACTTGTCAATACGTCCGCCGGTATCAGCTACTTTCTGAGTGCCGGTGTAGAACGGGTGACAGTTTGAGCAAACGTCGACTAAAAAGTCTTTGCCGCGAGTCGAACGTGTTTTGAATACGTTGCCGCATGAGCAAGTAACAGTGACGTCAGTGTAATTTGGGTGAATATTTGCACGCATAATAAATACCAATCAAGGAACGGGTTATAAGGGAAATCGCCTTCCTGCCGGGCAAAACACAGGGTTTAGCAAACGGTCAGGCACGATAACGAGCCATTCTCTTGGTCTACCGCAGCAGTCGCTTCGCCGCAGCCAGACTCAACAAGGGCGCAGATGATAGGCGAAATCCCCCTGTCTGTGCAACAAATAAGCAAACGGCGGTGAATGCTAGTGCTACGCTTAGGCGCTATGAAAATTGTCCAAGTGGCTTTGCCATCGCCGTTGCGGCGCTGTTTTGACTATTTATTGCCGGCGGCTATGAATATGCCAGCGCCGGGCTGTCGTGTGCGCGTGCCATTTGGTCGGCGCGAGGTGGTCGCCTTGGTGGTTGGTGAGGCGACAAGTACCGATGTGCCGTTGGCAAAGTTGAAGCCGATTCAAGACATTATCGATCAAACACCACTATTACCAGATGCATTATGGCGATTGGCCAAATGGTCAGCACAGTATTATCAGCATCCACTGGGTGATGCATTGCTGCAAATGTTGCCGGTATTGTTGCGCCAAGGTGAGGCCAGTGCAGCGCCTGCGCCGCAAATATGGCGGCTAACGCCACGTGGCATGGCATTAGCACCAGATAGTCTTCAGCGTGCCCCTAAGCAGCTAGTCGCCTGGCAAATATTACATGAGCACACTGCTGGGCTTGGCGAGCGAACCTTAATAACTTTAGGTGCCAGCCGTGACAGCCTTCGTGCTTTGCTGGTCAAAGAAGTGGTTGAACTGGTAGATCAGCCACACGCTGTGCCGGTGATAACAGCAGCGCTAGCACAGCCCCCGTTGACCTTAAATGCAGAGCAGGCCTTGGCGCTAACCGCACTCACACAAGACCAATCTTGCTTTCAGGTGTCGCTGCTTCATGGCGTCACTGGCAGTGGTAAAACAGAGGTGTATCTACAGGCTATTGCATCGGTTTTGGCGCGTGGCCAACAAGTGCTGGTGTTAGTGCCAGAAATTGGGCTGACGCCACAAACCGTGGCCCGTTTTCGCGCTCGCTTTCGCTGCTTAGTGGTGGTCATGCATTCGGGGCTAACCGATCGTGAGCGCTGGCAGGCCTGGCGTGAGGCAGCACAAGGTGAGGCTGGCATTGTGATCGGCACTCGCTCGGCGGTCTATGTGCCGTTGTTAAAACCGGGTCTGATTATTATTGACGAGGAGCATGACGCCTCGTTTAAGCAGCAAGAAGGCTTTCGTTACCATGCCCGGGATGTGGCGGTGCGGCGCGCCCAATTAGAGCAAATCCCGATTGTGCTGGGTTCGGCGACGCCGTCATTAGAGTCATTGGCGAATGTGGCTGCTGGGCGTTATCAACGTATTGGTTTGACGCAGCGAGCCGGTGGTGCGCAAGCGCCAAAAGTCAGTGCCTTGGATATTCGCGGCCAGCGTTTACAGGATGGGCTGGCACCTGCAGCCTACACTGCCATTGATCAAACCTTGGCAGCTGGCGGACAGGTCTTGGTGTTTTTAAATCGTCGCGGTTATGCACCGGTGTTGTTGTGCCATGACTGTGGCTGGCAGGCAGATTGCCCACGCTGTGATGCAAAACCGACGTTGCATCAATCACCCACACGACTGCATTGTCATCATTGCGGTCATGAGCGGCGCCCTCCGGTGTCATGCCCGGACTGTGGTAGCACAGACCTACGCCCGATGGGGGTGGGGACTGAGCGTTTGGACGAAGCCTTAACTGAACGTTACCCGCAGCTTCCTGTGCTGCGTATTGATCGTGATAGCACTCGGCGCAAGGGCTCTTTAGCGGCCAAGCTTGATGTGCTGCAGGATGGTAAACCTGCCATTTTGGTAGGCACTCAAATGTTGGCTAAAGGTCACCATTTGCCGTTTGTGACTTTAGTGGTCATTCCTGATGTGGATGGCGCATTATTTAGTTCAGATTTTCGCGGCAGTGAGCGTTTGGCGCAGCTGTTAGTGCAAGTAGGTGGCCGAGCAGGGCGAGGTGAGTTTGCGGGGCGAGTGTTGCTGCAAACACATCAACCTGAACACCCGTTATTGCAGGTTTTATTGCAGCAAGGTTTTACCGCCAGTGCGCGTGTGTTATTGCGTGAGCGAGAGTTAATGGCACTGCCACCGTATGCGTTTTTAGCATTGTTGCGAGCAGAGGCTACAGATGAGCAGGCGCCATTACTGTTTTTACAAAAAGCCAGGCAGCTACTCGCGGATATGGGTTTGCCCTGTGAGGTATGGGGGCCAGTGCCAGCACCCATGACACGTAAAGCGGGGCGTGTAAGGGCGCATCTGCTGATCAAAAGCAGTCAGCGAGCAACGGTGCAACAGGCCTTGTCGTCTTTGCTGCCCGCCCTAGACGCACTGCCTGACAGTCGGCGCGTGCGCTGGTCGGTTGATGTCGACCCGCAGGAAATGGCTTAGTCCATTACCTCAGGTTCGGTGGGGCCATCCATAATGGGGACTGGAATCATAGACGCTGGCAAGTTAAGTGGAGCGTCTGGGCTTGTGGGGACAGTGATAACGGTTGGAAGTGGCTCGGGCTCAGGTGTTGGTGGCACCATGCCATTGGGTAGTGTGGGGGCAGCCTCAGGCTTGCCTTTAAGCACCTCACCCATAAACTGAATCCAGATAGGCAAGGCGGCAACACCACCAAACTCAGCTTTACCCAGTGTTTTTGGCGTATCAAAACCAACCCAAGCAACTGCTGTGATTTGGGTGTTAAAGCCAGCAAACCATGCATCACGTGCTTCGTTGGTGGTACCTGTTTTGCCGGCAATATCACTACGATTTAAGCTGAGTGCTCGACGACCAGTGCCTTTGGTAATGACCTCTTGCAAAATAGCGTAGGTATGCCAGGCCGCTTCCGGCTTGATAATACGTAAGGCCACAGGATAGTCCGGCACAAACGGTGTCGGCGGCAATGGCGTTGTCGCTTCGGTTGCTGTCTCTCCGTTAGCAGGTTCTTCACTACTGATTGAAGGCGTCGCTGTCTGCAGAGGTTGTTCACAAGGACGACAGACGCGCTTGGGCTTGGCCTCAAAAACGATATTTCCTTTTCGATCTTCAACCTTCTCAATGAAGTAAGGCTGAATCCGTAAGCCGCCATTGGCGATGGCGGCATAAGCAGTGGCCATTTGCAGCGGTACTACATCAGCCGAACCTAGTGCCAAGGTCAGGTCGCGCGGCATGCGGCCTCTATCCATGCCAAAACGAGCCATATAAGTCCGTGAAGACTCAATGCCCATGTCTTGAAGCAGGCGGATAGAGACTAAGTTGCGCGATAAATACAATGCGCGGCGCAACGAAATGGAGCCCATAAACTTGCCGTCTGAGTTTTGTGGCTCCCAATTTGGGAAAATCAGCGGTTCATCTTCGACTAAGCTGTTGGGCGTGTAACCACGCTCTAAAGCCTGTGCATAAATAAAGGGTTTGATGGTTGAGCCAGATTGGCGCCAGCCTTGAGTTGCCCGGTTGAATCGGCTTTGACCAAAATCAAAACCGCCCACTAATGCTTCAATGCCGCCATGTTCGGGATTGATGGCGACAAACGCACCTTGCACCTCGGGTATTTGTGACAAGTGCCATTTGTCGCCACGCTTTTGTAGTCTGACGATATCATCGACAGCGACAATGTCTGCCGCAGCTTTGGGTGCAGGGCCTAGGCTGTTGACATTGATGTAACGACGCGCCCAGGACATGCCATCCCATGCCA
>CAYYWS010000121.1:0-3621 GCA_964473955.1 uncultured Paraperlucidibaca sp.
TTCGAAGCTCTTCATTCATCGAGGTCATGATACGACCCGGTGATAAAGTTGCTGCTGAAGTGCGTTTTTCATAATGCCGACGAATGCGATTTGTGAGTGTTTTCAAAAAAACCGTCACAAAAGCACTGGAAGCGCCATGGCCCGAGACATCAGCCAAATAAAAGGCGGTACGCCCTGCCCCAACACTAAAATAGTCTACAAAGTCACCTGATAAAAACAGCGACGGTTGCAGGTAATGATTAATTTCCAAGCCATTGGTGTGATGCGGTGTAGGAGGCAACAAGCGTAACTGTACTTGGCGACCAGATTGCTGGTCATATTCCAGCAGATTAAGGCTTTCTTCCAGTCGCTTATTAGCCAGCTCGAGCTGCGCCCGATAAGAGTAGTTTTGCTCACGAAGCACACGCCGCTCAATGGCTCGCTGCACCGACACACGTAATATGTCGTCATTTAACATCGACTTAATAAGGAAGTCGCTCGCACCCTCTTGTAGCGCGGTCACTGCTTCGTTAAGCGATGCCGACTCGGTAATCACAATCACGGAGGTTTCGGGCAGCTCACGAAGTAAAGCACGCAGCAGTTGCGAACCATTCGCCAAGGCCAACACCACATCGCCCAAAATTAAGCTAGGCTTTAAATTGCACGCTAAGGCAAAACCGGTGTCTACACAAGCGGCAGCATGAACCGTAAAGCCGTCAGCCAATAACCACTCGACCAAATGCTTGCGGTGCTGGTTATCTGCCTCTATGACTAGCACGGAGCCAGTCAAACTATCGTTCATTAGAAACTGCCTTGGTTTTGCTCATCAAACTCGAGAGAGTCATCTAAGAAACTATCGTTTTCAACCACGCCACCGCTAATAGCAAACGCACGCTGTTGCAAATAGGCATCACGAATAAATGTGTAGCGATCACCAATAATGGACTGTTCAAATGGTAACAGGGAGGCACGTATGTCAATAATGTTAATTGCAGTGCCTATAAGAGCAGCTTCGGTATTTATATACAGCCTTGGATCTGCAAACTCATCAGCAACTCTAGCTGGAAAGTCACGAAATGAACTCGGGCCTAACAAAGGCAACATTAGGTATGGCCCTGAGGCCACACCGTACTTACCTAAAGTAATGCCCAAGTCCGTTTTTTGTCGCGGCAAACCCATCGAGGTGCCTACGTCGATAAAGCCAGCAACACCAATTGTGCTGTTGAACATAAAGCGGGCTAACTGAGTAGTTGCGTCGTGTGGGCGCCACTGCAGGTACATATTTATAATACTGATCGGTGCCGAAAAGTTATGAAAAAAATTAGATACCGCATTACTTACTGGCTTTGGCGTGACTTTGTCATAAACCTGAGCCGCAGGTTTCGCAATATATTTATCGACTTGTTCATTAAAGACAAAAACACCGCGATTAAGTTTTTCTAATGGATCACCATCGGCAACTGCCGATCCTGCACCTAAAGCCAGCACCAAAGCGGCAGGCAAAACGGCCAATTTAACTTTCATGTGACGCTCCCTGCTCTTTCCTTAGAGCTCAATTTAACACCGCTTAACAAAGACACTACCAATAGAATAACCCGCACCAAAAGAACACATCACACCCACCTGACCCGGCTGCAAGTCCTCATGGTACTTATGAAACGCAATCACCGAGCCAGCAGAGCTAGTGTTAGCGTACTCATTCAAAATCACCGGCGCCTCTTCTTTAGTTGCATCACGACCTAACACGCGGCGTGAAATCAGCTCATTCATAGACAAATTAGCTTGGTGTAACCAGAAGCGCTTAATTTGTTCTACGCTAAGACCTAGGTCTTGGCTATGAGACAAAATTTGATCAGCAACCATCGGACAGACTTCTTTAAAGACTTTCCGGCCTTCTTGACGAAATAGTTTATCGCGGGCACCAACACCAGACTCATCACAACGATTTAAAAAACCAAAATTATTGCGAATTGCATTTGAGAATTTAGTCTGCAAACGCGTACCGATGACTTCAAATGCACCTGGTACAGTGCAGGTTTGTTTAGCTTCCACCACAATAGCAGTCGCAACATCACCAAAAATGAAGTGGCAGTCACGATCTCTAAACTCTAAGTGACCCGAAGTAATTTCGGGGCTAACCACCAACACACAAGCTGCAGATCCAGAGCGAATGGCGTCTACCGCTGCTTGAATACCAAAAGTCGCCGATGAGCAGGCAACATTCATGTCATAGGCATAACCACCACAACCTAGCGCCTGCTGAATCTCAATTGCAACTGCAGGATAGGCGCGCTGCATATTTGAGCACGCCACAATAATGGCATCAACATCATCCGTGGTTTTGCCGGCGTTCGCTAACGCTTGGCGACACGCATCGGCACCGATTTCGGCCTGAATGCCAAGTTCATCGTCGCTACGTTCAGGAATAAACGGGTACATACGATCAGGATCGATAACGCCAGACTTATTCATCACATAACGTGACTCAATACCGGAGGCCTTATGTATGAACTCTGGGCTGGACTCTGCTAGTGCGGTCACTTCCCCTGCAGCAATCGCTGCGGCATTGCGCTTGTTATAACGACGAACATATTCGTTAAAGGCAATGACTAGCTCTTCGTTACTCACACTTTCACTGGGAGTGTATAAACCGGTGCCGCTAATAACCACTTCTTGCATGAAAACCTCGTTAACTCGTTAGTTGTGCCCAAACTTTATCCAAACGTACGTTTGACACCGGCACGGCCGTTTTCATAGGTTGGGCAAAAATAGATACCCGATACTCTTCTAATAACCAACGATAATCCAGCAACGGTTGCACGTCCTTACCTTGGTTTTGCCAGTGCTCAACTAATTGCTGCCAAGCTAACCAACGCTGCTGTAATTCTGCGCTGCCTTTATCATCTTTTAAAACATTACTGCTTAACTTCTCTAGGCGCTGTAACATCGCTTTTAAGTAACGCGGATAATGCTGCCAACGCAAATACTCAACCTCACGCAAAAAAGCCCCTAACTTCAAGCTTTGTAACTGCATCTGCATATCCGCATTCGCCATCACATAAACCGGCGAACTCAATGGCTTTAACTGCATCAGCACTTGATGCGCCAACTGATATATCTGCGCAACCAAAGTGATGATTTGCTGCGCTCGTATCATCAATTGCGGACGCAAATCTGCTACTACTCGGTCAAACTCCTGCTGAGTGTAAACCAGTGATTTCTGCCCCGCCAAATATTGTGCAACAAGCGCATAGGAAACGTCTGCATCTAGCTGATCAATGGTTATCCACGCGTTAGCATGCAGTAGCAATGTTTTGTCGTTACGGAGCTGTTTACGTAGCGACTTAAAGTCCTGGTTAAGAACATGGCAAATGAGCTCAGCGACACCCTCGGCATGGGCTGCTTGTGCCTGCTTTTGCCCTTGAAATAATGTCAGTGCTAAACCTTGTGGAGTTTTAAGCAGTGCTGGATAGGCTTTGCCTGGCAGGCCACCAGACTCAGTACTAATGCAGTCTGGCAGGTCCGGAAAGTCCCACGCTTTTATACCAATGCGTTCCCATTGTTTTTTTGCATGACCATCAATGGCGTTGGCACTTCGCCCTTGTCGTGTTAATGCTGCACGCAACTGCTGTAGATCACGGC
>CAYYWS010000121.1:3721-6029 GCA_964473955.1 uncultured Paraperlucidibaca sp.
GTTTTATCTTCCCAGTGCTCAACCTCTGCAATCAAGGCTTGGTTGTGTTTAAAGAATGCCGCTTTTAAATCGACCTCTCCCGCCACCAAAGCATCTCGAATAAAGATTTCACGCGATGCTTCACGATCTATGACTTCATAATTTACGCGGCGTTTGGTTTGTAAAATCAGGCCATACAACGAGGTTTGTTCGTAAGCCATAACACGCCCCTGACGGCGCGACCAATGCGGCTCAGAGTAGCTTCGTTTAATCAAATGTTGAGCAAGATGCTCCACCCATGCCGGCTCAATACGCGCCACCAAGCGCAAGTAAACTCGCCCTGTTTCCATCAGCTCAGCCGCCATCAGCCAAGGTGGGCCTTTTTTTGCTAATACCGAGCCGGGGAAAATAACTGCTTTTTGATTACGTGGCGCTTGGTATTCACGCTCTTCACCTTTTTGCGCCACCTGTGACAACAGTCCCGTCAATAAGGCGCGATGAATAGCCTCATACGGTGCAGGTTCACGATTAATTGGCAGCTTTAGGCTTTCACAGAGTTGTTGTAATTGGCGGTAGGTTTCACGCCACTCGCGTAAGCGCATCCATGACAAAAAGTGTTTGCGGGCAAACTCGCGACGTTGGCGCTCAGTCATGGTTTCCTTTTGCGCCGACAACTGGTTCCAAAGGTTCACAAAAAAGACAAAGTCAGAGTCCGCATCTCGAAACTGGGCATGACGTTCATCAGCGGCTTGTTGCTTATCATGCGGGCGCTCACGTGGGTCTTGTACCGACAATGCGGCCACAATTATCAACACCTCATGCAGCGCACCCAACGGCGCAGCAGCCACCACCATACGTGCCAGACGCGGGTCTAATGGCATACGTGCTAACTGCCGCCCAATCTTGGTCATGCGGCGCTGAGCATCTACTGCACCAAGCTCTTCTAGCAAACGAAAGCCGTCATTGATTAGGCGTGAATCTGGGGAATCCAGAAATGGGAAGGAGCCAACATCACCCAGCCCCAACAGCTGCATTTGCAAAATAACAGCAGCTAAATTGGTGCGCTGAATTTCGGGGTCAGTGAATAAGGCTCGTGACTGGTAATCGACTTCACTATAAAGCCGAATACAAACACCAGGCGCAATCCGACCACATCGTCCTGCGCGTTGATTAGCACTGGCCTGCGACACTGCCTCGATGGGTAGTCGCTGAACTTTGGAGCGATAGGAGTAACGACTAATGCGCGCAAAGCCGGGATCAATCACATAGTGAATATTGGGCACAGTCAGTGATGTTTCAGCCACGTTGGTCGCAATGATGATGCGCCGACCTGCGCCGCGACTAAAAACCTTCTGCTGCTCTTGAATCGACAAGCGTGAATACAGCGGCAGAATTTCAGTGTGTGGCGGGCCATAACGTCTTAGTGTCTCTGCCAACGTCCGAATTTCGCGCTCCGAGCTCGAGAACACCAAAATATCTCCACGCCCCGGCTGGCCTTGGTCACGCTCATGTTGCAAGCACTCTTCTACCGCTGCCACAACCGCCCGCGGAATGGCCTCTTCAATATCGTCATAAAGTGCATCATCTTCACTGCTACGGTCTAGCAGCAAGGGCCGATAGCGCACCTCCACAGGAAAACTTCGGCCTTCAACAACAAACACCGGCGCATCATGAAAGTGCTGACTAAACCGCGCCACATCAATGGTGGCTGAGGTAATAATGACTTTGAGGTCTTTGCGACGCGGTAATAACTGGCGCAGATAACCCAACAAAAAATCAATATTTAGACTGCGTTCATGCGCCTCATCAATGATCAACGTGTCGTAGGCATTTAAATAACGATCGTGTGCTAGCTCAGCAAGCAGCACACCATCGGTCATCAGTTTTAAATACGTGCCGGGGCTGGTGTGATCACTAAAACGAACTTTAAAACCAACCCCTTGACCAACAGTCGTGACCAGCTCTTCAGCGATACGAGCTGCCACGGCACGAGCAGCAATGCGTCGCGGTTGGGTATGGCCGATTAAACCCGTACGGCCACGGCCTGCTGCCAAGCAAATTTTCGGCAGCTGCGTCGTTTTACCCGAGCCCGTTTCACCCGCGACAATAATGACTTGATGTTTGGAGATGGCAGCAATGAGTTGATCACGCGCCTCAAGTACGGGCAGATCGCCAGACCAATTGATTTGATCTGGGATTGCCGCTGCACCGGTGTATACCGTCATGAACGCTCTACTTATACCTCGCGCAATTCGCGACGCAGGATTTTACCCACATTACTCTTCGGCAAGTCAGCTCTAAATTCAATATAACGGGGCACTTTGTAACC
>CAYYWS010000122.1:0-5980 GCA_964473955.1 uncultured Paraperlucidibaca sp.
TTTTTTATTCACTGATTTTTAGCTTTCAGGTCGCATATGCGGGAACAAAATCACATCGCGAATGCTCGGTGAGTCAGTAAACAGCATCACTAAACGATCAATACCAATGCCCTCACCTGCTGTTGGCGGCAAGCCATATTCCAGTGCACGGATATAGTCAGCGTCGTAATGCATCGCTTCATCATCACCCGCGTCTTTCTCACGTACCTGCTGCAAGAAACGCTCGGCTTGATCTTCAGGGTCATTTAATTCCGAGAAGCCATTGGCAATTTCACGACCACCAATAAAGAACTCAAAACGATCAGTAATAAACTCGTTGTCATCATTTCGACGCGCCAGAGGTGACACTTCCGCTGGGTACTCGGTAATAAAGGTAGGCTGACGCAGCTGAGTCTCGACTGTTTCTTCAAAGATCAGAGTGTGCAGCTTGCCAATACCCCAGATCGTTTTCACCTGCATTTTCAGCTGGGTGCGAACCACTTCAGCGGCTTGGTCAAAGTCCCACAACTGTTCACGGGTTAAGTGTGGGTTGTACTTCAGAATGGCGTCGACCATGGAAAGACGCTCAAACTTCGCGCCAAAATCAAACACTTCACCTTGGTAAGGCACATGTGTCGAACCTAAAATGTCCTGCGCCAGTGTACGCAACATATCTTCGGTTAAATCCATCAAGTCGCGATAATCAGCATAGGCCTGATAAAATTCGATCATGGTGAATTCAGGATTGTGGCGAGTCGACACCCCTTCGTTGCGGAAGTTACGATTGATTTCGAACACACGCTCAAAACCACCAACCACCAAGCGCTTCAAATACAGCTCTGGTGCAATACGCAAGAATAGCGGCATATCCAGCGCATTGTGATGGGTGTTAAATGGTTTAGCCGCAGCACCACCGGGGATGACGTGCATCATCGGTGTTTCGACTTCCATAAAGTCGCGACCCATCATAAAACGACGAATGCCCTCAATCACTTGTGAGCGAATGCGGAAAGCACGACGGGTGTCTTCACTGACAATCAGGTCAACATAACGCTGGCGATATTTCATTTCCTGATCGGCCATGCCGTGGAACTTATCCGGCAATGGGCGCAAACCTTTGGTTAGCATGCGCAGGCTTTCAACATGTAATGACAGCTCGCCGGTTTTGGTTTTAAAGACATAACCTTGGGCGCCAAAAATATCGCCTAAGTCACTGTGCTTAAACGCCGCATAGGCTTCTTCACCAATGGCATCACGCGAAATATAGAGCTGAATGCGCCCACCCATATCCTGAATGGTGGCAAAGCTGGCTTTGCCCATGACGCGCTTCAGCATCATACGACCGGCTACAGCGAATCGATGCTGTTCAGCCGCTAACACGTCCGACTCAACCGCATCAAAACGAGCATGCAAGTCAGAGGCTAAGGCATCACGACGAAAATCATTCGGGAAAGCTTGGCCTTGCTCACGAATAGCGGCCAGCTTTTGCTTGCGCTCAGCGATCAGCTTGTTGACGTCTGGCACGGGCAGTTCATTAGCATTATTAGGCGTTGTGTCGGTCATGGTTATTTCTCTTACAAGCCCATTTTCAAAGAGGCTTCAATAAACTGGTCAATATCACCATCTAAGACGGCGTTCGGGTTGGAGCTTTCAACATTGCTGCGCAAATCTTTCACACGTGATTGATCGAGCACATAAGAGCGGATCTGATGGCCCCAACCAATGTCGGACTTAGTGTCTTCCATGGCTTGTTTGGCCTCACTGCGCTTCATCACTTCCAACTCATACAAACGTGCGCGCAACATTTTCCATGCGCGATCACGGTTGGCGTGCTGTGAGCGTTCGTTCTGACAAGCCACCACGGTATTGGTGGGAATGTGTGTCAGACGAACTGCCGAGTCGGTTTTGTTAATGTGCTGACCACCGGCACCGCTGGCACGGTAAGTATCGGTGCGCACATCAGATGGATTGATATCAATCTCGATATCGTCATCAATTTCTGGCGACACAAAAACGGCCGTGAACGAGGTGTGGCGACGATTATCCGAGTCAAAAGGCGATTTACGTACCAGTCGATGAATACCGGTTTCGGTACGTAACCAACCAAAGGCATATTCACCTTCAATGCGAATCGTGGCGGATTTAATACCGGCGACATCACCATCCGAGACCTCCATCACCTCGGCTTTGAAATCATGCTGATCGGCCCAGCGCAAATACATACGTAATAAAATATTGGCCCAGTCTTGTGCTTCTGTACCACCGGCGCCGGCTTGGATATCCAAGAACGCACTATTGGCGTCCATTTCACCGGAGAACATGCGGCGGAACTCAAGGTCGGACACCAGCTTATCAAGCTCATCGAGCTCACTGGTGACATCTAACAAAGTGCCTTCGTCGTTTTCTTCGACTGCCAAATCCAACAACTCACGGGCATCAACTAAACCGCTTGTTAAGCGATCAATAGTGACCACCACACCTTCTAGAGCAGTTCGCTCTTTACCAATGGCTTGTGCACGGGCGGGGTCATTCCACAGGGCAGGATCTTCTAGCTCGCGCATGACTTCTTCTAAGCGCTCTTGCTTCAGATCATAGTCAAAGATACCCCCGGAGCGACTCACTGCGCTCGCTGAGATCTTTTATACGAAGTAGGTAAGGATTAATTTCCATGACATCAAAAACCAAAGTCAAATAAAGGGCGAAATTGTACCGGAAAACGCATTAAAGCGCTTTTAATGACTCAATTCGTAACTGCAAGGTTTCCATGCCACGAAAATAGTTTAAATCCAGTCGGTAGGCCAAACGTACGCGCTGACAAGCGCTATTAGGCCAGCGCTGTCTATCCACATTAAAGGCGATGGCATCAAGCACACGGTTAGAGTCTGGATGGCAAACACTGAGTTTTAAATGCTTTTCTTTTAACACACGTTGATCAAGGCAAATAAACTCACCTTCAAACAACGGCTCTGGGAAAGCCTGCCCCCATGGTGCCGCCGTGCGTAACTGCTGTGCTAATGATTCGGTAAAGTCTTGCGCGCTCAACTCACCATCAGTCATCAGTACCGCCGCCAGCAGCTCAGGCGTTACCACTTCAGCGAGTGCCGCCTGAAAAGCTTGTCGAAACGCCACTAAATTAGCGGCTGGCAGGCTAAGCCCGGCCGCCATGGCGTGGCCACCAAAACGAGTAATTAAACCCGGATGCTGTGTTGCCACACGATCCAGCACATCACGAATATGCACACCGGTTATCGAGCGTGCTGAGCCTTTCAGCTCGGCCGGCGTTTCATCAAATGCAGGTGGTTTGGCCGGTGCAAAGGCAATCACTGGGCGATGCAAACGCTCTTTAATACGCCCTGCCAAAATACCGATAACACCTTGGTGCCAATGTCTATCATAGAGCACCATGCCAGCGGGCATGCCACCTTCGTCTAGGCGCAGAGCATTTAGCGCCGACAGCGCCTCTTGCTGCATACCCGCTTCAATCTCGCGACGGGCATGATTAAGCTCATCAAGCTCTGAGGCGTAACGCAGTGCTTGCACGGGATCATCGGTTAATAAACAACGAATGCCCTCAGCCATATCATCCAAACGGCCTGCGGCATTTAAACGTGGCGCCACCACAAAGCCTAAGTCACTAGCAACCAAACGTGAGGCATCACGCTGCGCCACTTTCAGCAACGCGGTAATGCCAGCACAGCATCGGCCAGCACGAATACGTGCCAAGCCTTGGTGCACTAAACGACGGTTATTACCATCCAAACCCACCACATCGGCGACGGTGCCCAAGGCGACTAAATCCAGGTAGTCGGCCATATTGGGCGCAGTGATGCCACGCTGATCAAACCAACCGTTATCACGTAAGCGTGAACGCAGCGCCGACAACACATAAAACACCACACCGACACCGGCTAAGTGTTTACTGGGAAAGTCACAACCGGCTTGGTTAGGGTTCACAATCGCGTCAGCAGCAGGCAGTGTGTCGCCAGGTAGGTGATGGTCGGTAATTAAGACGTGCACACCCGCCGCTTTCGCCGCCGCCACACCCTCAACACTAGCAATGCCGTTATCGACGGTGATGATTAATTGTGGCTGCAAAGTTTGCAGCGCCTGCGCCACAATTTCTGGCGTTAAACCATAACCATACTCAAAACGGTTAGGCACTAGAAAGTCGACAAAACCCGCACCCATTGCACGCAGGGCTCGCACACTCAGCGCAGTGCTGGTTGCACCATCAGCATCAAAATCACCAATAATAATAATGCGCCACTGCTGAATGATGGCCTGCTCTAACAACACTAAGGCATCGTTTAGGCCATGCAGTTGCTGCGGGGAATGTAGCTGATTCAGACCGAGTGTTAGGTCATCACTAGAGCAGATGCCGCGAGCAGAAAATACTCGTGACAGCACCGGATGCACACCGGCTAAACTGCCGATGCCATCCGGAATAGGACGTTGTAACCAGGTTATCTCGCTCACAGAGCCATAGTTTGCAAAATACTATCGCGCACTTGACCCAGCTCAGCATCAATAGTTTTCACAATGGATGAGCTGCACTGGCTAATGGCGGTGTCAGGATCTTTTAAACCATTACCGGTCAGGGTGCAGACAATGGTTGAGCCTTCAGGAATGCGACCATTTTTGATGTCACGAATGGCACCACCCAGTGAAGCTGCTGATGCAGGCTCACAGAAAATACCTTCACTCATCGCCAATAAACGCTGAGTATCAAGGATCTCTTGATCGCTGAGTTCATCAAACCAACCACCGGACTCATCCATCACTTTATGCGCTTGGGTCCAGCTTTGTGGGTTGCCAATACGAATAGCAGTGGCCACAGTCTCTGGCTGCTTAACCGCTTCACCACGCACAAACGGTGCCGAACCTGCGGCCTGGTAACCAATCATTTTCGGGCGGCTGCCAATCATAGGGCCACCGGCATAACGGCAATGGCCATCACAGAATGAGCAAGACTCAGTGACCTTGGTGCCAGCAGGTGTTGAATACTCGCAGTAGCCAATCCAGTGCGCGGTAATATTACCGGCATTGCCCACTGGCAAGCAGTGGTAGTCCGGCGCCCGGCCTAACTCTTCAACAATTTCGAAAGCAGCCGTTTTCTGACCCTGCAAGCGGAATGGGTTAACCGAGTTCACAATAGTCACCGGAGCCTCATGTGCCACCTGCTTAACCAACTCCATGCCATCATCGAAGTTGCCACGAATTTGCAGGGTGATTGCACCGTACATCATGGCCTGAGCCATTTTACCCATAGCAATTTTGCCTTCGGGAATTAACACAAAGGCTTTGATGCCTGCACGCGCAGCATAAGCGGCAGCGGCCGCTGAGGTGTTACCGGTCGAGGCACAGATAATGGCTTTTGAACCTGCTTCAACGGCTTTTGTCACCGCCATGGTCATGCCACGGTCTTTAAACGAACCGGTTGGGTTTAGGCCTTCGTACTTGACATAAATATCCACGTCTTTGCCAATCAAAGCCGGGATATTCTTAAGGCGAATTAACGGGGTGTTACCCTCGCCCAAAGAAATAATACGCGTGTCATCATTCACCGGCAGTTTGTCGCGGTAACGGTTGATCAGTCCGGTGTAACGGTGGCCAAAGCTCATGCCAATGTCTCCATGCGAATACGAGTAACCGGCGCAACAATTTCTGTTAACGCCTGCAATTCAGTGATGGCAGCGTTCATTTCACGCTCAACCACCAGTTTTGTCAAAATAATGACCGGCACGGTACCGGCGGCATCATCAGCAGGTTTTTGCAAAATCGCTTCAATATTAATGCCGTGCTGGCTGAGGATACGCGTTACATCCGCCAACACACCGGGGCGATCCAGTGCCTGCAAACGCAGATAATAGGCAGTAACCACTTCGTCCATAGACAAAATAGGGGTATCGGCCATGGCATGCGGCATAAAGGCCAAGTGCGGCACGCAGTGCAGTTTTTCAGCCGTTAAAGCACGCACCAAATCCACCACATCAGCAACCAC
>CAYYWS010000123.1:0-5884 GCA_964473955.1 uncultured Paraperlucidibaca sp.
CATCACCGTCATCATCTTCTTCCTCATCAGGTGCTGGTGGATTGCTCGGACCATCACCCAAAGAGATTCGTGATTTATTTGAGTCAAAAATACAGCCGGACAAAACTAAGGCGAGACTGAGCAACGTCAGTTGAAAGAAACGGAATGCCATGACGATGGCCTCTTTTTATTATTGAACAAATGTTAGTCACTAATGTAACTATTGTCCATCCGTCAAATCCAGATTTTCGCCCATAAAAAAAGGCCGATAAGGTCACCCCCACCGGCCCACAAAACACGACAACGAGGTTTATTGCACTTGCTGACGCAACTCACCACGTGTGTATCGATCCGTCATCACATCGAGTGATAAAGGACGAATCTTGCTGGCCTGGCCAGCGCAATTAAACGCCTCATAACGATCAACACAGATATCACGCATAGCCACCATGGTTTCTTTGAAGAATTTGCGCGGGTCAAATTCGGATGGATGCTCGGCCATATGACGACGAATCGCACCAGTTGATGCCAAGCGCAAATCAGTGTCGATATTCACTTTACGCACACCGTGTTTGATAGCTTCAACAATCTGCTCTACCGGCACACCGTAGGTTTCTTTAATGTCACCACCGTACTGATTGATGATGCTCAGCCAGTCTTGCGGCACACTAGATGAACCATGCATTACCAAATGGGTATTAGGAATGCGCGCATGAATTTCTTTAATGCGATCAATTGCTAAAATATCGCCAGTGGGTGGACGGGTAAATTTATAAGCACCGTGTGATGTGCCGATGGCAATTGCCAACGCATCCACACCGGTGTCTTGCACAAAGCGCGCTGCTTCTTCTGGGTCAGTTAGTAGCTGAGAGTGATCAAGCACACCTTCGGCGCCGACACCATCTTCTTCACCTGCCAGGCCGGTCTCTAAAGAGCCAAGACAACCAATTTCACCTTCAACCGACACACCACAGGCATGCGCCATTTCTACCACACGACGAGTTACCGTCGAGTTGTATTCATAACTGGTTGGGGTTTTACCGTCTTCACCCAAGGAGCCATCCATCATCACTGAGCTAAAGCCGAGTTGAATAGAACGCTGGCAAATGGCCGGGCTAGTGCCGTGGTCTTGATGCATCACCACCGGAATCTGAGGAAACTCTTCGATGGCCGCCAAGATGAGGTGGCGCAGAAACGGCGCACCTGCATATTTACGTGCACCGGCAGATGCCTGCACGATCACGGGAGAGTCGGTCTTAGCCGCAGCTTCCATGATGGCGCGCATTTGCTCTAAGTTATTGACGTTAAACGCTGGCACGCCATAACCATACTCGGCGGCGTGATCTAACAATTGACGCAGGCTGATTAAAGCCATGGTGTTCTCCTAAAAAACAATAATTACTTCGCTGCCGCCGCTTCTAATGCCGCTACTGCCGGCAATACTTTGCCTTCAACAAACTCTAAAAATGCGCCACCACCGGTGGAAATATACGACACACGATCTGCGATACCGTATTTATCAATGGCCGCCAAGGTATCACCACCGCCCGCTATCGAAAACGCTTCCGACTCAGCAATCGCCAAACTCAAGGCCTTAGTGCCACCACCAAACGCATCCACTTCAAACACACCCACTGGGCCATTCCACAAAATGGTTTTGGCCGCTTTTAGTAACTCAGCAAAGCGTGCTGCCGTTTCTGGACCAACATCTAAAATCATGTCGTTTGGCCCAACATCCGCTACCGCTTTAACAACCGGAGTTGCTGCTTGCACAAAGGCAAAAAAATCTTCAATCGGGCCCGTGACTTCAGCCACTACCACATCGGTTGGCAACGGCACATTTACCTTAGCGGCAATGGCTTTAGCCGTATCAATCAGGTCATGTTCGCACAATGATTTGCCGACAGGATAACCCGCGGCGGCCAAGAAGGTATTGGCAATACCACCACCCACAATCAATTGATCGCAAAGCGACGATAACGACGTCAGCACATCTAACTTAGTTGAAACCTTTGAGCCGGCTACAATCGCCGCCATCGGACGTGCAGGATTGCCCAAGGCTTTGCCCAGCGCGTCTAATTCCGCCGCCAACAAAGGGCCTGCAGCCGCTACTTTTGCAAACTTAGCCACACCATGTGTAGAGCCTTCTGCACGATGCGCAGTACCAAAGGCATCCATCACAAACACATCACAAAGTGCTGCATATTTTTGTGTTAGCGCATCAACGTTTTTCTTTTCACCGGCATTAAAACGCACGTTTTCTAATAGCACGACCTGACCCGGCGCTACGTCTACACCATCGAGATAGTCTTTTACCAATGGCACCGCTTGCCCGAGCTTTTCTGACAGCCATGCTGCCACCGGTGCCAGCGAGTTTTCTTCACTGAATTCACCTTCTACTGGACGGCCCAAGTGCGAGCAAACCAACACCGCTGCGCCTTTTTCCAGCGCTAATTTAATGGTTGGCAACGAGGCCACTAAACGCGCATCAGAACGAATAACACCGTTCTTTACTGGCACGTTTAGGTCTTCACGGATTAGCACACGCTTACCGGCCAAATCCAAGTCACTCATTTTTAATACGGTCATTGTTAGCTCCATTTTTAAATCATGTTCCTGCTTTGGCGTGCAGTAGAGTGATGGTCTGGAAGACGCGTAAACCCATCCATGGGGCTCACCTCGGCATCCATGCCTCGGATGCTTCCACACCATCACTCTACTACCCGCCAGCGACAGCATCAGTTTTATGACTCGGCATCGGCCGAATACTATTTAGATGACAAGTTTGCTAATGCCGCACACAAATCCAGCAAACGATTGGCATAACCCCACTCATTGTCATACCACGCAAACACTTTGACCTGATTAGCCACTAACTCGGTCTGCGTTAAATCTAAAATCAACGACTCACTTCGGTGATTGAAGTCGGCTGATACCAGTGGCTCATCATTAATCGACATCAAACCATTGCTCTCTGCAGCATACGCACGCAGACCATCATGCAGATCATCAATTGATAACGGGCGAGTCATCTGCACCGTCAAATCAATTGCCGCGACATTCAGTGTTGGCACCCGTAACGAATACCCGCCCAAACGATCCGCCAACTCCGGAAACACCCGACGCGCTACACCAAGAGCGCTCGACGTGGTGGGAATCATATTTTGGGCGCCAGCACGACCACGCCTTAAATCCCGATGGACATGATCCAGTAGGACTTGGTCCGAGGTATAGGCATGAATTTCGGTCATCAGTGCCGACTCAATACCGGTCAAGCTATTAAATGCCTGCAACATCGGGCACAAAGCATGCGAGGTACAACTAGCAGCAGAAATAATGCGGTGCTCAGCGCTTAACTCGTGATCATTCACGCCCATCACAACAATTAAGTCCGCCGTATCAAACGGTGCTGCGCCGATCACCACACGCCCAGCGCCCGCACTGAGATGACGCTCCGCCTGGGCGTAAGCGCGAAACTCACCGGTACACTCCAGCACCACATCAACCGCTAAATGCTTCCAAGGTAGTTTCTCTGGGTGGGGCTCTGAATAAAACGCAATACGCTGTTCACCCACACGCAGCACATGATCATCAAGGCTGACATTAAACGGAAAACGTCCGTGCGTGGTGTCGTACTTTAAGAGGTGCAGCAAAGCCTGCGGGTCGCCCAGATCATTAATCGCCACAATCTGAATAGGATGACGCTCACCGGCCTCTAATAAGGCGCGCAGTACATGGCGACCTATGCGACCGAATCCGTTAATGGCAACCCGTAAGCTCACGTTGTAAGCCTCATGTTAATGGCCTCATGCGAGTCCTTTCACCGCAGCCACGACCGCCTCGGCAGTAATACCAAAATGCTTGAACAAGTCACCAGCTGGGGCAGACTCACCATAAGTGGTCATGCCAACCACGGCACCATCAAGACCAACAAAGCGGTACCAGTAATCCGTAATAGACGCTTCTACCGCCACACGCTTACGCACAGCCGTTGGCAGCACCGATTCACGATAAGCCGCATCTTGCTTCAAGAACGTGTCAGGTGATGGCATCGACACCACACGCACGGCAAAACCGTCTGCAGTTAACTGATCAGCCGCCGTCATTGCTAAGGACACTTCCGAACCAGCAGAGATCAAAATAACGTTGGCGTTGTCAGCATCACGCAGCACATAACCACCCTTGGCGATATCAGTGATCTGTTCGGCTGTGCGAGTTTGGTGTACCAAGTTTTGACGTGAGAACACCAGTGCAGTTGGGCCATCTTTGCGCAACAAGGCCTCACGCCACGCCACTGCCGTTTCTACCGTATCGGCTGGGCGCCACGAGGTTAAATTAGGGGTCTGACGCAAGCTGGCTAACTGCTCAACCGGTTGGTGGGTTGGGCCATCTTCACCCAAGCCAATGGAGTCGTGGGTGTAAACATGAATGGCACGTTGTTTCATCAGCGCCGCCATGCGCAGAGCATTGCGGGCATATTCCATAAACATCAGGAAGGTGGCGCCATAAGGCACAAAACCACCGTGTAAAGCGACACCATTCATGATGGCGCTCATACCAAACTCACGCACACCGTAGAATACATAGTTGCCATCAGCATGATCTTGCACACCACGGCAGCCTTTCCACAAAGTTAAGTTTGAACCGGCCAAATCGGCAGAACCACCCAGCATTTCTGGCAGCAAAGGGCCAAAGGCGTTGAGTGTATTTTGTGATGCTTTTCGCGATGCAATGGTTTCTGCTTTTTCGTTACAAGCGGCCACCCACGCATTGGCTTGCTCAACAAAATTAGCAGGCAAATCACCTTGCAGACGACGCTTGAGTTCAGCCGCCAGCTCAGGGTGGGCTTTGGCATAAGACGACCACAGACCATCCCAGTTTTTCTCTAACACATCACCTTTCGGGCGTGCGTCCCAAGCATCATAAATATCTTGTGGAATTTCGAATGGCCCGTGCGTCCAACCCAAAGCTTGGCGTGTTAGGGCAATTTCATCATGACCCAGCGGCGCACCATGGCAGTCTTCTTTACCTTGTTTGTTGGGTGAGCCAGCACCAATCACGGTTTTGCAAATAACTAGTGTTGGGCGCTTGCTGTCAGCTTGCGCAGCCTGTGTGGCACTGCGAATAGCCTCTGCATCATGACCATCAATTGGCCCAATCACCTGCCAGCCATACGATTCAAAACGCTGAACTGTGTCGTCGGTAAACCAGCCTTCCACTTCACCATCAATGGAAATGCCGTTGTCGTCGTAATAGGCAATCAGTTTGCCCAAGCCTAACGTACCCGCCAAAGAACACACTTCATGCGAAATGCCTTCCATCAAGCAACCATCACCAAGGAAACAATAAGTGTAGTGATCAATCACTGGGAAGCCATCACGATTGAACTGTGCTGCCAATGTTTTTTCCGCTAACGCCATACCCACGGCATTGGCGATGCCTTGGCCTAGTGGACCGGTAGTGGTTTCAATGCCGGGTGCATAACCAAATTCTGGGTGACCCGGAGTTTTGCTATGCAGTTGACGAAACGCTTTTAGGTCATCAAGGCTCAAATCAAAGCCGGTTAAGTGCAGCAAAGCGTATTGCAGCATGGAGCCGTGGCCATTGGACAATACAAAGCGATCGCGATTAATCCAGTTAGGGTTGCTGGGGTTATAACGCATCACCTGACGCCACAGCACTTCGGCAATATCTGCCATGCCCATAGGTGCTCCGGGATGGCCTGAGTTCGCTTGTTGAACGGCGTCCATCGCTAAAGCGCGAATAGCATTGGCAAAATGACGTTGATTCAGGGGCTGCGCGGGCATGCGGTGGGTCTCCGTTGGCGGGGCCAGTATGGGTCGAGTCGCGCATTTTCGCCCATGCCACCGCACATGGCAATTACCGATGGGCAGTTAATGCATCA
>CAYYWS010000124.1:0-2198 GCA_964473955.1 uncultured Paraperlucidibaca sp.
GCGCAGGTAATTGCCACGTAATGTCGGCGTTCAGCAGGTCGTAACCAGCGGTTGGGGTTTCAAATACATCGCCATCTTCCGTTGCATTTGATACGCGGTTTTGACTTTGTGCGCGGATATAGCTCAGGCCAGCAGCTACTTGCTGGTAGTGTCCGTGCAGACTTAGGCCATAACGTGTGGGGGTCATACGTGGCACATTGCCACCACCGTTTTCAAACTTGCCACGTACGCTATCAGTAAATACTCGGCTGCTAACGCGGAAGTCACCGGTTTGTTTCAGCGCCACATTGATGGCGGCTTCATAACCGTAGAATCGTGCATCGGCTTGTTTGTATTCACCTTCAAACAGGTCATGGTCTGCATCAAAGCCTTCGATATCAAGGAAGATGTAGTCCTTAGCCTGCTTGTAGAACACATTGGCTTCTAGGTCGACACGGCCTATGTGGTGATCAAAACCTAAATCAATGGTTTGGGCGCGCTCTTTGCGTAAGTTCACGTTACCTTGCTCCTCGGTACGAGTAGCCAAGTGTTCGCCTTCAGCATAAAGCTCTTCAATGGCAGGAGCACGTTCGGCATGGCTAAGCGATAACTTGATATGGGTATCGTTACTGACATCAAAAATAACGCCTGCGGAGCCACTGTATGCATTAAAACTACGAGATGGGTTAGCGCCATCAGGGTCATGATTGACGCGATCAATACGTGCACCCGCTTCGATTTTACCAAACGAGGTTTTGTACTCTTCCACCACAAACACGCCAGTGCTGCGAGTTAGAACACGCTCACTATTATTGATAAAAGACTCTTCACCTGTGGTAATAAAGTCGCGATGGCCTAACTGAACACCAACCACACCACGCCAGCCAGCAATCGGTTGATGCACGGCTTCAATGCGACCTTGGTATTCACGATTGCGGAAGGTGGTCGCCACTTCATCACCATCTTCGATTTCTTCATGCTGATAACGCGCAGAGCTGAGCTTCAGGCGAAGTGATTCAATGCCAGCAAAGGGGTCACGAATGGTGGCTTGTGTGTCCACGCGAGTTTGTTTTAAGCGGGTAAAAGGACCGACTTCCGCCTCGTGATCATCGTCATGATCGTCATGATCGTCATCATGATCTTCTTCGTGGTGATGACTATGACCGGGCAAGCCATAAATGCTTTCGTAGCGGCTTAGTGCTACACCAAATGAGTGACCTTCATCACTCACAAAGGTGTATGACAAGGCGCCATCTTCGATGCGATTAAAGCTATTGTTTAAACGCTTTACGCCAGCATCGTCATCACCATCAATATCGGCAAAGCCTGGAATCTTGTAGTCTTTGGCGCGGCTGCGGGTAATGTCGGCATGAAGTTGATGATTGCCAACACCATAGTTGAAGTCGCCGAACACATTGTTTTCGCGGGCGACACTGCCGGCCGATGCTTCAACGCTGCCGGTAAATCCTTGTGTGACCTCTGTTGGAAGACGGTTATTCACGATGTTCACAACGCCGCCAATAGCACCACTACCGTAGAGCAGGGTTGCTGGACCTTTCAGGATTTCGATTTGACGTGCAATTAGCGGGTTGCCGCTAACGGCGTGGTCTGGACTAACCGAAGCAGCGTCCATGGTGCTGATGCCGTTGCTAAGTACTTCTACACGAGGGCCGGCTTGGCCACGAATGACTGGACGGCCAGCACCGGGGCCAAAGTCAGTGGTCGATACGCCTAACTCTTGTTCTAAGGTTTCACCAATGGTGTTACGACGTTTGTTTGCCAGCTCTTCATCAGCTAATACAACAATCGGTTGTACTAGCTCATCCGCTGTGCGGCCCAAGGGACTGGCAGAAACGGTTATTTCTAGCAGTGCTCGTGGCTCTGTTTCGGCAGCAGGCTGCGCATAAGCTGCACCGGTTAAGGCAAGCAGAGCGGTACTTAAAGGGAAGTGGAGGCTAAGGGGCTTACGCATTAGCGGAGTTGTTTTATTGCGCATTCTGAACTCTCGGCTGAACTAACAAATGTTTTGTTATAATATAACAATTCAGTAAGGGTGCATAGACTTTTCACTTAAGGCAGCGACATTGCTATGATGCAGTTAGATTTTATAAGGGGCTGCCGGTGAACACAGATACGCTATCGCGTCTTGAGTTAGAAGCTATTCGCGCTGAATGTCAGCAATTAGTCCGTCGTGCGTCATGGGTTTCGGCCGGTGGTGC
>CAYYWS010000124.1:2298-5850 GCA_964473955.1 uncultured Paraperlucidibaca sp.
CATCTCAAAGCATAAGGTGGTGGAAGTGACGGTAAAAGAAGAAGTAAAAGGTCGGCGTTATCGAGGTGTTAGTGAAGAAGTGCGCCGAACAGAGCGTCGTCAGCGTTTTATTGAAGCGGGCTTAGACGTATTTGCTGAGCGCGGTTATCACAGTTCGACTGTGCGCAGTATTTGTGCCAATGCTGGTCTAACAGAACGCTATTTTTATGAGTCTTTTAGTAATAGTGAAGACTTGCTGACAGCGGTCTATCAATACACGGTGACTCGTTTACGTGAATCCACGCTTACTACTTTTAGTACGCCATCAGCTTCTGCAGACGCGATGATTGAGGCGGCGCTGAATTCTTTTTTGACCTCTATTTATAACGACCCACGCTTGGCGCGAATTTTGTTTGTTGAGGTTTTGGGTGTAAGTGCTCGTATTGATGCCTTGTATCGCCAAGCTGTAGAAGAGTTTGCTGGTTTGCTAAATGCGATCAGTCAGTCAATAACTGCAGACCAAACCCCCATGCCTGAGCATGTAAAGCCAGACTTGTTGGCGCTAGGATTGGTGGGGGCTGTCATTAACCTCACAGCGCGCTGGGTGGTGATGAACTTTAAGACACCACAAGCAGAGTTAGTGGCCACACTCAAGCATATATTTATGGCGGTTCATTTGGGGCGTGGCGCTAACGTGGAATAGCAACCTGCCACATCCGCCGCTGTATTGTGCTGGTTTTGCGCGCCAGGCTGTTGGTGTGGCGATTACGGTCATAAAACCGAGGTCGTGGAATCATCGCGGCTAAGCGTGCTGCCTCGTAGGGTGTAAGCTGCGCGGCTGATTTTTTAAAGTAATGTCTTGCAGCGGCCTCCGCGCCATAAACACCATCACCCCACTCAATCATGTTTAGGTAAATTTCTAAGATGCGGCGCTTACTCATGCTGCCTTCTAACATCACCGTAATGACGGCTTCTTGACCTTTGCGCAACATCGAACGTTGGCCGGATAAAAATAGGTTTTTAGCCAACTGTTGTGAAATCGTGGAGCCACCTAAAACAACCCGTCCTTGGCGTTGGTTGCGCTGCCATGCCTTCTCTAGGCTATCCCAGTCAAACCCTTGGTGTTGGGTGAATAAACTGTCTTCCGAGGCAATAACGGCGCGCTTCAGGTTGGGAGATATCTGTTCGTAGTCTACCCACTGGTGGCGCAACTTAGCATCAGGGTTATCTGCTCGTAACTCACTTAGCCGTGCTGACATAAAAGCCGTTTGTTTTGGTGGCACTTGCTGCCACCACAGCACATGAGCAAAAAACCAAACTTGCAACAGGCCGACAGCAACAATAGCCAGTAAAAAACTACGCCATAAAATGCGGCCTATACGCATTAATTCATCTCGCGGTGATAACGCTCTAGTCTTTCGACTTCGTGCTTGGCGCCTAATATGACAGGTACTCGTTGATGAAGGCCGGTTGGTTCGATAGCCAGAATATTTTCGCGGCCGGTGCTGATCAAACCGCCTGCCTGTTCAACCAACCAGCCCATAGGATTGGCTTCGTAAAGTAGGCGCAGCTTGCCCCCTTTGGCGGCAGTTTTGCTATCGAGCGGATATAAGAACACACCACCACGACACAAAATACGATGTACATCGGCCACCATGGCGGCTACCCAGCGCATATTGAAGTCTCGTTCACGTGGACCAGAGCGGCCCGCTAAGAGCTCGTCAATATAACGCTGAACGGCGGGTTCCCAAAAGCGTTGGTTCGACATGTTAATTGCAAACTCGCTGGTGTCTTCTGGAATGGTGAGACCGGACTGAGTAAGCACAAACTGCTTGGCGCGTGGGTCTAAGGTGAATACATAGACGCCAAAACCCAGTGTGAGTACCAGCTGGGTAGAGGCGCCATAAAGTGCATAACCAGCTGCTGCTTGTGTGTTGCCAGCCTGCATAAACGCTTCATGAGATTCAGGCTTGGCGCCCTTTGGCAGGGTTAGTACGGAAAAAATGGTGCCCACTGGTGCATTAATATCGATGTTTGATGAGCCATCGAGCGGGTCAAATACTAGTAAATAACGGCCTTCAGAATGTTTTACTGGCCATGGATCATCCATTTCTTCCGATGCCATACCTGCCAGATAACTGCCATTGGCATGAGTCTCTAGCAAAATATCATTGGCAATGACGTCTAACTTTTTCTGTGCCTCACCTTGGATGTTGTCGCTGCCGGCTTGACCTAGTACGCCAGCGAGCGCACCTTGGCGAAGCTTGGCGCTAATGTCTTGGCAGGCACGAGCCGTGTATTCCAGTGTATTGAGCAAATCGCGGGGCATTTCGCCGTGGCCTTGCTGTGTGTCACGTAGCCAAGCTGAAAAAGTGATGTCAGTCATCAAATGCCCCTAAATATTTTGAATGAGCTGGAGTATATCAGTGCCGACAAAGGCTAGACAGCAGCCTTAGGCTGTGGCGAAATGTCAGCCTCAAATTTTACCCATGGAGTGGTTTGCGATGAGCTTAGTAAAAGAGTTTCGTGAGTTTGCCTTACGCGGCAATGTAATTGACTTAGCAGTTGGTGTTGTCATTGGTGCCGCTTTCGGCAAAATTGTGTCGTCATTGGTGGCCGATGTCATTATGCCTCCGATTGGTTTGGCTGTTGGCGGCGTTAACTTTGCGGACTTAGCAATTGTTTTGAAAGCTGCCATCGAAGATCAGCCAGAAGTAGTGATTGCCTACGGTAAGTTTCTGCAAACCATTATCGACTTCATCATTATTGCGTTTGCCGTGATGATGGGTGTGAAGGCGATTAACAAGTTACAAAGTGTACGCAAAAAGGAAGAGGCACAGGCTGCTGCTGAAGAGCCAGCTGCCGAACCAAAACCTAGTGATGAAGTGCAGCTGCTGTCAGAAATCCGAGACCTGCTAAAGCGCGAAAATTAATGTTGTTTTGATGTTTTGCGGAGAGTATCGGTATGGCGCTTAGCCGAGAGATGACCTTGCTGCGCCTGAAGCGCATGGAGGCGGCATTAATTCGTAGTCAGCTGGCGAACTCAGAAGTATTGCCAGCAGATGACTATGACTTAATTCGTTATGCCTTAGTGTTAGCACGTTTGCAGGCGATCAGGCCGGGCGCCGTGACGCTCGAGCGCCCGGAGCACAGCGTGGTGCCAGACGTGGAGCTTGCTGATGAGCCCTTACAAACGCTGCGCGAAATTTTGCTGGATTTACTCTACGAGCCGTTGCGTGAGCAACGCAACTTGCTGGTGCGACTAGCACAACTGCGTAAGCTGGCTGATCGTGTTCGGGTAGCAACACGTGATGCACGCTTGGCTTTGTTGGCGGCGCATGAGGGTCAATTCTCCGCGAATGACTTAGATAAAGAGGTTTGCCACAAGGTTCTGGTGATGATTCCTGGCGGCGGTGGCGGGGCAGGTTTTGTCTATTCGGGCTTTGTTGCGCGTATGCAGGCGGATGGCATCTCCCCCTCTTATATTGTGGGGGCATCCATTGGTGCATTGTTGGGCGGCTTAATGGCGCGCGATCGTCAGCCCAACATTCCTGCATTGATTGCTTGGGGTAA
>CAYYWS010000125.1:0-5707 GCA_964473955.1 uncultured Paraperlucidibaca sp.
GGCTTGGCAATGCGCTGGTTCACCCCTTTCCTTGGTAACATGGAAATTGGCCTTTTTGCCATGAACTATCACAGTCGTATTCCACTAGCGAGTGCCATTAAAGGGACGTCCTCTGTGCCCGGAGTGCCGGGACTTAATCAAAATGGTGATGCTAGTGTATTTGCAGAATACCCAGAAAATATCCAACTTTATGGTTTGAGTTTTAATGCGCCTGGTCCATTTGGTTTGGCTCTACAAGGTGAGTACTCATATAGGCCGAATCTGCCGTTGCAAAAAGCCAGTGTTGAGCTATCGCTAGCGGCGCTTGGTGTTCCTAACCAAGCTGGTTTTGGTAATGATATTGATGGTGATGGCGGTCGTGATGGCCCAAATCCAGAGGGAGGTTCTTATCTGCGCGGCTTTGAGCGCGTGCCTTTCCATCAATTCCAGTTTACTGCACTAAAAGCTATTCCTAACTTATTTGGAGCTAGCCAAGTTATTGGTTTGTTTGAAGCAGCATTCGTGCATATGCAACTGCCTGATGGTATTTTGTTTAATGGCCCGGGTGCATATTTGCCTGGCGAGCGAAGTGGTAATGCTGGAGGTGGCCTTTTTGACTTCCCAACTCCATTGGTAGCCAACGGCTCAGCTCAGCCACGTGGCGTAGGGTATGCCACTCGTAACTCATGGGGTTACCGAGCAGTTACTCGTTTTGAGTACAACAGTGTGTTTGCTGGCGTAAATATGCTGCCTCGTTTGGTTTTTGCACATGATGTTAAGGGCGTTAGTCCATTCTTAACTGAGGATGTAAAAGCGATTTCAGTTGGCATGCAGGCAACATATAACCAAGTGTGGTCAGCTGATATTGCCTATACCACGTTCTTTGGTGGTCGCGAGATTGCAGGCACTGACTGCCAGACAGATTTTCTTATTCCCGGGTCAGGAGCAGCTGCATGTGCGCTTCCAGGCCCAACCAACCTTCCCGAAGGGCAATCTCGAGAGTTTAGGAGTATTGCCAACCCCAATATTGATCGTGACTTTGTCGCGGCCAGCCTTAGTTATGCATTTTAATTTGTCCCACGGAGTATAAAAATGAAAAAAACCCTTTTTGCTGTGGCGCTACTTTCAGCGTCCATGGCACATGCTGCTGAACTGACACCAGTTGGTGCAGAAAAAGCAGCTAATGCTGCAGGCACTATTCCAGCTTGGACTGGCGGCTTAACTTCAGCACCAGCTGGGTTTAAGCCCGGTGGTCATTATGTTGATCCATTTGCCAGTGAGAAGCCAAAGTTTGAAATTACTGCGGCCAACATGGCTCAGCATGCTGACAAATTAAGCGAAGGCCAAAAAGCGCTGCTGAAACTTTACCCTACTTGGAAGCTACTTGTTTATCCAACGCATCGAACGGTTGCTTATCCCAAAGCAATCTATGATGCCTCACAGGCCAACATTACTCGTGTGAAGCTGGCAGATGGTGGTAACGGGTTTATTGGTACCTCAGTGGGCGTCCCGTTTCCTAAACCTAAAACAGGCGTAGAGGTTATTTGGAATCACATCACCTCTTATCGTGGTGATACCTTTGCAACGAATAATGCGCAAGTTGCCGTGACACGAAGTGGTCAATTTACGCCAGTACGTTTTGAGTATGAGTACGATTTTCATTACAACAATTTGCAAAAGAAACCAGAGCAGCGTGATGCCAATAAGTTAACTCACTTCTTGCAAACAGTAACTGCACCAGCACGTTTGGCAGGTCAGATTTTGCTGGTTCATGAGTATCTCGATCAAAACGCAAACCCTCGTCAAGCTTGGGTCTACAACCCAGGTCAGCGTCGCGTTCGTTTGGCGCCTAACGTAGCTTATGATAATCCCGGTACGGCTTCTGATGGTTTACGCACTAACGATGACTTCGGCATGTTCAACGGTGCAACAGATCGTTATGACTGGAAGTTAGTGGGTAAGCGTGAGCTATATGTACCTTACAACTCGTACAAAATTAATAGCAATGCTTACAAAATTTCCGACGTCGTTCGTCCTGGACACATCAACCCAGATTTAGCGCGTTATGAGCTGCACCGTGTTTGGGTTGTTGAGGCGACTTTAAAGTCAGGTACTAGCCACATTTATAGCAAACGCGTGTTCTACGTTGATGAAGATTCGTGGGCGGTAGTAAGCACTGATAAATATGATGCACGTGGTCAATTGTGGCGTGTATCTGAGTCACATTCTGTGCCAATGTATGACCTGCTGGCAGTATCACCCGGCATCGAAGTTCACCATGACTTACAGTCTGGCCGTTACTTAGCCATGGGTCTCGTGAACGAAGAGCCTTGGGTATATCGTCGCATTACGCGTAGTGCTGCCGACTTCTCGCCATCTGGCTTGCGCGGTGCTGGTACACGTTAATTTAGGCATTATAAAAAATAAGGAGCAGCCACATGCTGTCCAGAGGGATTCCCTACCTGTTTCTAGCGTTTGTGGCGGTTTGTCTGAGTTATGCGTTTTCGCATCGCTCAGGCCCACCGCTGCCAGAGACGACTATTCGCATTGACTCTACGATGATCATGGGTGCCACTAGTACTAACTCACATGAGTTTGCAGTGGGTGAGCGAGGTCGTATTTTTCGTCGTGAAGCAGGCAGAACCGAATGGACTGCTGTGGCATCTCCAACTGAGTCATCATTAACAAACATTCGATTTGCTAATGATAAGTTGGGTGTGGCTGTCGGTCATGACCAAGTCATTTTGCGTACCACTGATGGTGGTAGCACTTGGGCTCAAGTCAATATTGATATTGAGGCCGAAACGCCGCTATTCGATGCGGTTTTTGTATCACCAGACTATGCCATTGCAGTAGGTGCTTATGGCCTCTTCATGGATAGCCGAGATGGCGGTCAAACATGGGAGTCACGCTTAATTTCTGAGTTGGACTGGCATCACAATGCCATTCAGAAGCTCAGTGACTCTACCTTAGTCATTGCCGGCGAAGCTGGCACAGTGCTGCGCTCAGAAGATGCCGGTGAGACTTGGAGTATTGTACCTGTGTCATATCAGGGCTCTTACTTTGGCGCGCAAGCGCTGTCTGAAAATCAAGTGTTAATTTTTGGTATGCGTGGTCACGTACTGCGCAGTGAGGATGCGGGCAAGTCCTTCGTGGAAGTTACACATGAAGGACAGTCATCAATCTTTGGTTCATGTGCCTGTGCCGATGGCAAGCTGCGCTTGGTGGGTCAAAACGGTACGGTAATGACGAGTTCAGACAATGGCCAAACATTTACCATAAGTCAGCTTGAAGGTAGTCCAATGTTGGCGGGTGTATTGGTGTCAGGCGACACCTTAGTTGCACTCGGCCAAGGTGGCGAACACCTAGCTAAATTGAACTAACACAGGACTGACTCGCATGAAATTACGTGATTTTGTCGAAACGTTTGCCAATTTCTTGTTTGGTAATCGTAAATCGCTATTAACCCTTTTTGCATTAATGACGGTCGCCCTTGGTTGGTCTGCAACACAGTTACGTGTGGATGCCGGTTTCGAAAAAATGATTCCGTTGCAACATCCGTACATGCAAACTTTCTTGGAATATCGTAAAGATTTTGGTGGTGCCAACCGCGTTGTAATTGCGCTTCGTGCTGAGGAAGCTGACGACATCTATTCGCCGGAATTCTTTAAGGCGCTGAAAGAAGTCACCGACGATGTATTCTTCTTGCCAGGTGTTGATCGTGCTTCGGTCATGTCACTATTTACGCCAAATGTGCGCTTTATTGAGGTTGTAGAGGAGGGCTTTTCGGGCGGAAACGTGATTCCAGCCGAATTTGCCTATACTGAAGAAGACCTTGAGCAAGTTCGCATTAATGTCTTGAAGTCGGGTTATGTCGGTCGTTTAGTGGCCAATGACTTCAAAGGCGCCATTGTTGCCGCTGAACTGCTGGAAATTGATCCGCAAACCGGTGATCGTCTTGATTATCGTGACATGGCGGAGAAACTGGAAAAAATTCGTACCGATCGTGCAACCGATGATGTCAGCTTGCACATTATTGGTTTTGCAAAGGCAGTTGGCGATATTGCTGAAGGTGCGGCCAGTGTGTTGGTGTTTTTTGCGATTGCCTTTGTTATCACCACCATTCTTCTGCTGTTCTACTCAGGCTCTCTAAAACTAACCGTGCTGGCGCTGGCCTGTGCCATGGTGCCGGTAGTTTGGTTGTTGGGTATTTTGCCAATTATCGGCTACGGCATTGACCCCATGTCTATCCTTGTGCCGTTCCTGACATTCTCGATTGGTGTCAGTCACGCGGTACAAATGACCAATGCATGGAAGCTTGAAGTCGTTCAAGGTTTCGACTCTCAACAATCTGCGCGAAATGCATTCAGTGCATTGTTTGTGCCGGGTGCTATGGCATTGCTGTCAAATGCCGTGGGTTTCTTGGTAATGATTTATATCGCGATCGACATTGTGCGAGAGTTGGCGATTACCACCAGTATTGGTGTAGCCGTTATGTTGGTTACCAACAAAATGTTGCTCACTATTTTGCTGACCTATGTGCGCTTAACACCAAAAGAGCTGGATAGTTTAAAAGCACAGGGTGGCTCCGAGCGTGGTGAATGGTTATGGAGTCGTTTTCGTGTTTTTTCGCGCCCAAAAGTTGCAAATGTGACGTTATTAGGCACCGCAATTTTATTGGGTGCCGGCACCTTAAAGTCCCGTGACTTAAAAACCGGTGACTTAGGTACTGGTGTGCCAGAGCTACATGATGACTCACGTTATAACCAAGACGTTGAAACCATTGTTAACAGCTTCTCGATTGGTGTGGATGTGTTGTCAGTGATTGTGCAGAGCAAAGATATTGATGGTGCTTGTACTGACTATGAGGTGATGGATGCCATTGATCGCTTTGAGACGCATATGCGTGGTGTGCATGGTGTTGCCAGCACAACCTCACTGGCGGGCCTTTCGAAGATCGTTGGTGCAGGCTGGAACGAGGGCAACCCGAACTGGCGAGTGCATTCCAGAAATCGGGATAATTTGGCACAAGCGGTAACGCCAATTGATACCTCGACCGGCTTGTTGAACACTGATTGTAGCGTCATGCAGGTAGTGATCTACACCAAGGATCACCAAGGCGAGAGCATCAAACATATCGTTCAGGAAATTAAAGACTATATTGCTGCTAATAAAGCCGAGAACATCGACTTCTTGTTGGCGAGTGGCAATGTTGGTGTGATGGCCGCAACCAACGAAGCGGTTGATGAGGCTGAAGTCATCATGTTGATGATGCTCTTTGGCGCCATTTCACTGCTGGTTTATATGGAGTTCCGTTCTGTTATGGCGGTGCTGTGTATTGTGGTTCCGCTGTCGATTGCTGCAGTGCTCTGTAATGCACTGATGGCCATGATGGATATTGGTTTGAAGGTAGCAACGTTACCGGTCATTGCTCTCGGTGTGGGTGTCGGTGTCGACTATGGGCTCTACTTATTCGAGCGTATGAAGCTTAGGCTTGAGGCTGGCGATTCGTTAGAAGAAGCCTTCCACACCGCCTTGCAACAACGTGGTACGGCAGCAATCTTCACTGCGGTAACTATGAGTGTGTCGGTAGGTACATGGGCGTTCTCAGCACTGAAGTTCCAAGCAGATATGGGTATCTTGCTGGCCTTCTTGTTCTCAGTGAACATGATCGGTGCTGTGATGGTATTGCCGGCAATGGCAGCCTTTATGATCAAAACTAAGAAGC
>CAYYWS010000126.1:0-1063 GCA_964473955.1 uncultured Paraperlucidibaca sp.
GTTTGCGTGGCTTGACCGCAGTTTTGCCTTTTGCAGCGGTGTTTTTGGTATTGCTCTCAATGGCGGGCTGAGGGCGTTGGCGCAGCCAGTCATCATAACCACCAACATACTCATTAATTTGGCCTTCACCTTCAAACACCCAAGTGCTGGTCACTACCGAGTTCAAGAATGCACGGTCGTGACTAATCACCAGCAAAGTGCCTTGGTAGTTCACCAACAGCTCTTCCAGTAGCTCCAGTGTTTCCACGTCTAAGTCGTTGGTTGGTTCGTCCAGAATCAGTAAGTTGGTTGGGCGTGAAAACAGTCGTGCTAATAACAGACGGTTGCGCTCACCGCCCGACAACGCTTTAACCGGTGTGCGGGCGCGCTGTGGTGAAAATAGGAAGTCTTGCAAATAGGACAGCGCGTGTTTGCGCTGACCGTTAATCTCAATAAAGTCCGAGCCTTCAACCACGTTGTCGATCACGCTGGCCTCAAGATCTAACTTGGCACGCAACTGATCAAAATAGGCAATCGATAGTTGTGTGCCTTGACGAACACTGCCCGACTGTGGTTCGGTGTCGCCTAACAGCAAACGGATAAGTGTGGTTTTGCCGACACCGTTATCACCCACTAAGCCAATCTTATCGCCACGCATAACAACGGCGCTAAAGTCTTTGATCAGTGGTTTGTCGTCATAAGATAGTTGTAGATTTTTGGCCTCAATAACCAGTTTTCCTGAGCGCTCAACATCATGAATATTTAGCTGCGCCTGACCGGTGCGCTCACGCCGTTGTGCACGCTCGCGACGCATTTGCTCCAGTGCACGAACACGACCTTCATTACGGGTGCGACGCGCTTTAATGCCTTGGCGAATCCAGACTTCTTCTTCTGCTAAACGCTTATCAAACAGCGCACTTTGTTGAGCTTCGGCGGCCAACATGTCTTGTTTGCGCTCTAAATAAGTCGCGTAATTGCCGGGATAGTTAGTCAAATTGCCACGATCTAACTCAATGATGCGCGTTGCTACATTGGCCAAAAATGCGCGGTCGTGGGTGATAAACAAAACGCTGCCATGCCAGTT
>CAYYWS010000126.1:1163-5665 GCA_964473955.1 uncultured Paraperlucidibaca sp.
GCCATGCGCAGGCTTTGTTGCTGCACAACCTCGCCTTGATCCGGCTGAATTTCGCCGCTAATCACCTTGAAAAGTGTGGACTTGCCTTCACCATTTCGGCCAATTAAGCAGACTCGCTCTTGCCGTTCTAAACTAAAATTTAGACCGCTTAGCAGGTTGGGGCCGCCAAAGGCGAGGGTGATATTGCGCAACGTTAACAAGGCCATCAGGCTAGCTCTAACAATGAATCGGCGTGCATTCTAGCAAACCCTAGCCCCTTCGCGGGTGGTGATGATGGCTAAGAATGGCGTAAACTAGAATTCCTGCACTACTGACAGGAGAAACATCATGGAAAATCGCTTAATTAGTGTTGAAGAAAAGCTGGCCTTCCAAGATGACTTGTTAGATGCCCTGAATAAAACCGTGGCAAAGCAGCAGCAACAAATGGATATGCTGCAAGACGAAATTCGCCTGCTATATCAGCAAATGAAAACCTTGCAGCCGTCCTCGATGGAGGCATCCTCAGAGCCTGAGTTGCCGCCACATTATTAACGCGTTTTGCTAACCCAAGCCCACAACATTTCACATTCTATGGGCTGTTGGCCAGATTCGTCGGTAACCGTAATGGAGACGGATACTTCGCCTTTAGGCTCGCGCTTTATCAGGGCGATTTGCTCGTCGGTTAAGGTGGCAACGGCGCGTAAGTCGCCCACTGTACGGCGCTTGTAGTCCACATGCAGTGACTTAATCAGTGGCAGTTTGTCATCACTCAAGTTCATACCCACCACAAATCCTGTAGCAGTCTCTGCCAGTAGTGCCATGGCCGCAGCATGCACACCTTTAATGTGGTTTTGCACTTTGCGACGGTTGCGAATACTAACAACCACTTCGTTGCTAGTGAGCTTTTCGTAACGCAAACCACTGGTGCCAACATACGGCACAACGGTGCCAAAAATCGTGGAAATGGCACGAACACGCAGGCTACTGGGCAGTTTATTTAGCGTGCTTAATGCGCGCGTAATATTGTTATTCATATTGTGTTGCTCAAAATGATTAATACCATTGCAGTGTGCCTGAAAATAGTAGGCTAAGACTGACTGTTTATGGGCTTTGGCACGGCAATAGAGTCAATCATGCGCTAAGCTAGTTGTCTTCAACGATTTGAAAAAGGGTGGTTCATGGCCGTTAGTGAGACTTCGTCAATCATGACTTCGCGTATGTTTACTATCGCCGCCTATCCGCGAAAAATGTTGCAGTTATTTGAGTCACGCTGGCATATTCCCGCCACCACATTATTGGCCTCATCACGCCTATCGTCTCAGCAGTTAGAACGCCCTGAAACCATTGTCCCCTTATTAGATGTTTATCTGCTATTTCAGGAGGCATTAAGGCGCTGCCCTGAGCCACCCTTGTCCTTGCGTTATGCTGAAATGCTGACGCCTGCCACGCACGGTTTGCTGGGACAAGCGACACTGACAGCCCCTACTGTTGCTGATGTGGTGGCGCTTTATTATGACTATATGGCGGTTGTCGCTCCGTTTTTGGTGACACACCGTGAGCGACGTGGCGATCAGCAAGAAGCTTTAGTGTTTGAGCTGATGAGTGACCTGCCATTAGATGAGTCATTTTTAATGGAAGTGCTGGTCATGGCAGCATTTAATATTTTAGTGCCCATTGCGGGTTCACGATTGCGTGAAGTGAGCTTGTATTTAACGCATCGACCATCACCATATGCCGAGCTGTTACAGGCGCATTGTCATAATACGATCCACTTTAATGCCAGTTTTAATGGGCTTGGGTTTTCACCAGACTTAATGGCGGAAGCCAGCGTGACGGGAGATGCTAAACAGCATCAGTTGCTCATTGAGCAAATTCAAACACGTATGAGTCAGCTGTTGGCAGATGGTTCATTAGCAGACTCGATTCGTATTCAACTAGCGAACTTGTCAGGACCCTTGCCGCGTATGG
Organism: uncultured Paraperlucidibaca sp.; assembly: GCA_964473955.1. Classification (GTDB taxonomy): domain Bacteria; phylum Pseudomonadota; class Gammaproteobacteria; order Pseudomonadales; family Moraxellaceae; genus Perlucidibaca. Next base: position 3,111 of record CAYYWS010000126.1, read on the forward strand.
AAACGATGGCTAATGAGCTTGGGTTGTCTGTGCGCACGTTGCGTAATCGCCTGAGCCAGCAAGGTACCTCATTTCAGATCTTGTTAGAGGAAGAGCGTCGATCACGTGCATGTCAAATGCTTAAAAACAGCAATACGTCCGTAAAGGAAATTGCCTATCTACTGGGCTATCGTGAAAGCTCGAACTTTTCGCGGGTTTTTAAGTCGTGGACGGGGCTGGCGCCTTTGGCTTGGCGCAGTCAGCAGCGCCAAGCCAAGCAGTCATAGCTTAATCTTTAAAGTTATTAAATTGCAGCGGCAGACCTAATTGTTGCTCACGCAAAAATGCCATGGCAGTTTGTAGGGTGTCGCGCTTTTTATCAGTGACACGTACTTTGTCGCCTTGAATGCTGGCCTGCACTTTGTGTCCGTTTTCTTTTAATAACTTCACAATTTTTTTGGCGGTATCAGAGTCAAGCCCATCTTTTAATTTAATGATTTGATGCACAAGCTTGCCTGAGGCTTCCATTTTTTGCGGGTCTAGTACTTGGGCGTCTACTTTGCGCTTGAGCAAGTGGTTTTCCAGCATGGAGCGCACTTGGTCGACTTGGAAGTCTGATTCAGCACTGAGTTTGATCTCTTTATTTTTTTCGTTGAACTCAACAGTGACCTGTGAACCGCGAAAGTCGAAACGCGTCGCAATTTCTTTGGTGGTGTTTTGTACTGCATGATTAACTTCGTAAGTCTCTAATTCAGAGACAATATCGAACGATGGCATGACCTTAATGCTCCTCAAGTTTGAGTCTGGATAATACTCACGGTTAAGCTTAACGCAATCGCGCATAGGAGTGTTTTGATGGCATTACGTTTTCGTATTTTACCTGTCACTCAGTTTCAACAGAATTGTAGTTTAGTTTGGTGTGACAGTACGAACCAAGCCGCCTTAATCGATCCCGGCGGGGATATCGATCAGTTAATCTCATTAGTTCAAAACGAAGGTGTGGAGATCACTAAGATCTTGGTCACACATGCGCATATTGACCATGCAGGCGCGGTGGCGGACTTAGCTGAGCATTGGCAGGTGCCAATTGAAGGGCCACATCCGGGTGATCAGTTTTGGATTGATCGATTAGACGAGCAAGCGCGTATGTTTCGTTTTCCCCAGTCGCGTCGGTTTGAGCCAACACGTTGGTTGTATCAGGGCAATGAAGTTGCAGTGGGTTTAGAAACGCTGATGGTTCGTCATTGCCCCGGGCATACACCAGGTCATGTGGTATTAATTTCTGAGTCTGCAGGTGTTAGTTTTGTTGGTGATGTGATTTTTGCTGGTTCAATTGGGCGGACTGATTTCCCCTTGGGGGATCATCAGACATTAATTGATGCCATCCAGCGGGAATTATTTAGTTTGCCGGATGAAATGCGCTTTGTGCCAGGCCATGGCCCCATGTCCTCCATTGGCGAGGAGCGCAGAAGTAATCCATTTGTTGCAGATAAGCGTGGATAATTAATGGTTTATTTAAGGAGAAAGAAAATGAAAGTAGCTCGTAAAGCGGTTGCCATGGTGCTTATGGCCTCAACGGCGGTGGTTAGCATGCCTGCGTTGGCGGCCCCCATCAGTGCAGACCAAGTACTAAATGAGCAGCGCAGTGAACAAGCCATGCACGAGCGTTTGGCGGTGACACAATGGCTGCAGCGAGATGATGTGGCTGCTGAGATGGTGCGCTTAGGTGTTAGCCCGACGCAGGCCTTGGAGCGCGTGGCGGCATTGTCAGATGCAGAAGTTTCACGTTTGTATGGTCAAGTTGATCAAGCTGATGTGGCAGGTGGTCTTGCTGGTGGGCTCGCATTAATCTTTATTGTTTTGTTGATTACAGACTTGCTTGGCTTGACTAAGTTTTTCACATTTACACGTTAAGTGCGTTAGTTGTATCTAGTTATGTTAAATAGGCGTACGGTGTAATTTCACTGTCTACCTGAGTACACGTTCATGAAAAATACAAAAATGCGCACCTCGATTGCCTCTGTTTTGATTCTGAGCATGAGTACTTGGGGGTTGCCAGCGTTGGCGGCACCAGTTAGTGCTGAACAGGTCATGACCATTACAGTAAGCGAACAAAATGCCGCTCAGCGTGCTGAGTTGGTTACATGGTTAGATCGCGAAGATGTCCGTCAACAAATGACAGAACTCGGCGTTAGCCCAACACAGGCAATGGCTCGTGTTGCTTCGTTATCTGATGCGGAAGTGTCACGTTTAGCGGGCGAAATTGAAACCTCACCGGCTGCAGGTAACGGCGTAGTTGGCGCTATCGTGTTCGTCTTCTTGGTATTAATCGTTACCGACTTGTTGGGCTTAACTAAGGTATTTCCGTTTACCCGTTCAGCTCGTTGAGTTTCATAGGAGTGGTCAAGTTGCGTAATATTTTGGTCGCTCTTATGTGTATGTTGTTAAGTGCCTGCATGACCACGCAGGCACTTGATTTAAAAAAGCATTCTACTAGTTCTAGCGAGCTAGTAGATGTGCCTTTTTATCCGCAAGAAGAGTTTCATTGTGGCCCATCTACCTTGGCCATGGTGATG
>CAYYWS010000127.1:0-5591 GCA_964473955.1 uncultured Paraperlucidibaca sp.
GTGCGCCACTGTGGGAAAAAGAGCTTGATGAGCTGCATGAGTCGATTGCACGCACCGTAGATGTTCGTGTTAAGCGCGCAATCATTGAGGCCATGTCAGAAGTGCAGCAAAATGATGTGGGTGCTGCCTCACGACGCACGCCTAGCATCATTTCCGATAGTTTGCAGGCCGTGTTTAGTCGCACACGCTAAGCAGCCAAGTGGCTTAGCGTCGCCAAAAGCGGGTGCTGATCACGGTAAAGGCCATGGCTACCCATAAGATATGTTCACTGCTTAAGCCATGCAGGCGCTCTTGGATGTCAGTGCCCGGCAATAGGCTCAATACTAATGCCGTTAAAACCGTCAAAATGATCACAATGTCCCAGCGTCGCTGACTTTGCCAGGCGGACTGTTGAGCCTGCCACGCCACTTGTTGTTCTGCTAACTGACCTTGTAATGCACGTATTTCCGCCAAGGCTTCTTTTAGCATGGCTGGCATGGGCATTAAGTCACTAATCCATGATGGATCGTTTTGGCGAACTTTCTGCCACAACTCAGTGACGTTGACGTGTGACTTTAACCAGCGCTGAGCAGACGTGCGCAGATTAAATTGGCGTAGCGTGTTGCGTACCCAATCGGCTTGCTCGCGCTCACCCCAAATCTGCAGGCGACCTCTAGGCCCAACGCCATGGCCACCAACTAATGCGCCCATAAGCCCTAAGAAAGAGCCTGATATACGTACTCGTGCAACGCCTAAGCTTTCGCTAGACAGCTCAACGCCGGTTGAGGTGATGTGAGCATAAAAAACAGCATAGGGATCAACTGTTTTAACCCGGATGATTAGGCCTTGGCGCTCGCTCAAGGCGAGCTTAGTTTCAGCATCTAAGTCAATGAAGTTATTAATGATGCTTTCAAGTAGACCAAGCCAAAGATCTTGAACAAGTACCGGCTTGGGCTCTGAATCATTGAGTTCTTCTTCTTGTATTGGCTCTTGCATAATGGTTTAGCCAGCGCTTTTAGCGTTTTGCAATTTAGGGACACTGTAAAGTTTGTCAATCATTCAGTGTATACTCGGTGCTCTTTTTAACCTTTTTATAGTCTGTTTGTCATGTTTTTCATGTGCAGATCTCGCAAGGGCTCACGATGATTGAATTTTTTCAGGCCTTTTATGAACGTCCTGACTTTTGGTTTCTTGCTGCAATTCCTTTTGTAGCTTCATTTGTTGGTTGGTTCACAAACTGGATCGCCATCAAAATGACGTTTTGGCCACTAGAGTTTATTGGCTTCAAGCCACTGCTGTTGGGCTGGCAAGGCATTATCCCGAGCAAGGCTGGCAAAATGGCCGCCATCGTAGTGGATAACTCGCTGTCTAAACTGGCGTCATTAAGTGAGCTTTTTCAGGAGATGGAGCCTGAGAAAATTGCCGAGCAAATTTCGTATTCGATTACATCACGTATTGAAGAGTACGTTGATGAAATCATGACCGAACGCAATGCAGTGCTGTGGGAAAACCTACCGCTGATGGTAAAAAACCGCATTTATGCGCGGGCGCGCCGCCAGATTCCAGAAATCATGGACAATGTCGTTGATGACATGGCGCAGAATATTGAGCAGCTCATTGACCTTAAAACCATGGTCGTGCGCATGATGGTGGCTGATAAAAGTCTTGTTGTTCGTATCTTTAAAGAAGTGGGTGATAAGGAGCTCAAGTTTGTCGTTAACTCAGGTGCTTATTTTGGTTTTTTATTTGGTTTAATTCAGCTGGCTGTATATACGTATTATCCAGCAAATTGGGTGCTGCCGTTCTTTGGTTTTATGGTGGGCTGGGCCACAAACTGGTTAGCGCTTAATGTTATTTTCCGTCCAATTGACCCGATTAAAGTTGGCCCATTTGTGATTCATGGCTTGTTCATGAAGCGCAAAGCAGAAGTGGCTGATAAGTTTTCTGAGATTAGCACCATTGAAATCGTCAACTTACAAAATATGATGATTGAGGTGATGACCGGGCCACGTTCATATCGCACCAAGGCAATCATTAAGAAGCATTTACGACCACTATTAGACTCAGGTGTCGTGCGAACTGCTATTCAAATTAGTATCGGCGCTGAAGGTTTTGCCGACTTGAAAAACTTAGTTGCTGACCGTGCGGTGGATATGTCCCTAGGCTCGATGTCAGAGCAGGGCTTTAGTCGTGAACGCTCAACCATTATTCATCGGATTTTTAGCCGACGTATGATGGCAATGAGTAATGAAGAGTTCCAAGAGTTGTTGCGTCCAGCCTTTAAAGAGGATGAGTGGATTTTGATTCTGCTTGGTGCGGTCTTGGGTGCAATGGCAGGCTTTGGTCAGCTGGCAGTTATTTTAAATTTATAATGTGTTTTGTTTTATAGGGTGAGGATTTATGTCAGATCAATCAAAATTAGATGCACGCGGACGCGCTAAGCTGGCACCGACGAAAGATTTGCGTAAATACACACAGCAAATTTGGTTGGCGGGCCTAGGCGCTTTTTCGCGTGCCGAAGAAGAGGGCGGCAAGTTATTTGATAACTTGGTTAAAGTCGGCGAAGAGTTGGAAAATAAAACGCGTGAAATTGCTGACGTTACCGCACATGATCTTAAAGACAAAGTCATTGAGAAAGCTTCAGACACGCGTGAAAAAGTTGAGCGTGCGATTGATGACCGTTTACACAGCACCTTGGGTCGCTTAGGCATTCCTTCCCAGAAAGATTTCGAATCCCTTAGTGAGCGTATGGATCAACTCACTAAGGTCATCGAGCAATTAGCTGAACAGCTGAAAAAACGCTAACTTTTTAAGTTAGCGTAATGCTCAAAAATCTCCGCCAAACTGATATCAGGCGTGTAGTTAAATGTGCGCTGAAATAGGCGACCGTCTATGGTGGTCGCGTATTTAAAGTAATCTAATAAAAATAGTGGGAAGTAGCGCATATCCAGCCTTTTAACCACTGCTCTGCAGAGTGACTCTGGGATTGAGGGTATAGGCAGAATTTTGCAGCCACTCATGCGGAGAGCATCTTGAAAAGCCACACAGTCATCACTGGCTAAGTTGTAAATGCCGGGTTTGTCACCTTGGAAGGCCAGCACAATAGCCTTAGCGGCATCATTGACATGAATAAACTGCATCAGGGGTGAGAAACCCATCAGCGCCGGCGAGCGTGGTTGGCTCAGTAGCTGGCTCATACTGTTATTAATGCCGGGGCCAACAATATGGCAGGGGCGAAGCAGAGTGGTTCGCAGTTGTGGGTATTTCCACAAATGAATCATCACCAAGTTTTCAAGTTCAACAGTGTCTACTAAGTCTTGGGTGAACCCCGCCGCTTTCAGTGGTGCATCCTCGGTAATAAACGAGGGGTTGTAAGGGTGGGCGCCGTACACAAAGTGTGTGGATAGAACGATTAGCTGCTTTACTTCATATTTGACACAGTGCTCTAGTAAGCGCTGAGTACCTAAGACATTAGCGTTATAACGTCGTTCGCGGGTGGACTCTCGTGAAGAAATACGACCCAAGTGGATGACGCCATCAAAATGATATTTGCGAAACAGCTCTTCAAATGAACGATGAAGAAACTCACAGCGAAAGCTTGGGATGTCGGGCGGCGTGGTCACCTCTGTGCGTGAGTCCACCACAACCAATTCGTATTGATGACGAAGTCTACGAATGACTTGCTGGGCCAGTGCGCCAGCGGCACCTGTAATTAAAATACGTTGTTTCATGCTGATTTTCCTGCCTGACGCATCAGTTGTCCTTTATCGAGCAAGCTTTCAATGCGCTGGCGCACCTGTTCAACATTGTCGGCAACTTGTGACTCGCTGCTAATGGGGCCGTTAAAGATCATCGGCTCACCAAAATGGATATGCACTTTGTATGGCAGTGGTAGCGGTGTCGTAATGGGAATATAGGGAACTGATAGCATTCGCGCCAAGCTGCTGAAGTTGCCATACATTGGCAGTGCTTCTTCACAGCCCACCACGCCAACAGGGATGATGGGTGTATTGGTTTCCATGGCGAGGTGCATAAAGCCTTGGCCAAAGCGTTGCAGCTGATAACGCTTGGCATAACCTTTGCCGGTGCCACGTGCACCTTCTGGAAACACCATTACCGCCTCTTCATTTAGCAGCATGTCATGACAGTTCTTGACTTCACCCACCACGCCGCCAACTGCTGTAACTAGGTTGCCTAAATAAGGTAGACGTGGAAATAAGCGCTCTACCATGGCGCGCGGTATACGCGGTCCATGCGGGTTGGTCGACATCGCTACACCCATCAAAATGCCATCAATAGGTGTATGTCCTGAATGGTTGCCAATAATCAGTACGCGGCCAGAGGCGGGAATGTTTTCCAGGCCATAAGCCTGGGCTCGGAAATAATAGTCATAAAGGATTTTGCTGAGTGCTAAGCCGGTGCGCTGCGTATCGGGATTTAGACCCCAGCGGTCGTATGACATACTGCCAACGACATTGGGTGCTTGATCGAGCAGGTCGCGTAGATCAGGCTTAAGCAGCGCTTTTTCAATTATTGTTTGAGTGCGTGACATTGTCGATTCCATGTTGACAGTAATTGTTGTGCTAACTATATTCGCGCACAATCTTATAAGCAGTACATGTTACTTGTTCAAAGCCGGCCTGCAAGCCGGCTTTTGCGTTTTTTAGCGATTAGCAGCCCTTGTTTCAGACAGTGGCTCACCTATACCATTGGCACCCTAAATTTTAAATTTTTTGACGTGTGGAGCGCGGCATGATCATTGGCAGTTTGGTGGCCTTAGTTACCCCTATGCAAGACGATGGTCAGGTTGATTGGCTGGCGTTGACGCAGTTGGTCGAATGGCATGTAGCCGCTGGCACACACGGTATTGTTGCCGTTGGTACAACCGGCGAATCACCTACCTTGGCAGTGGATGAGCACTTGGCGGTGATTCGCACTGTAGTAGAAGTGGCTGCGGGTCGTTTGGCGGTAATTGCTGGCACCGGCGCTAACTCCACACGAGAAGCGATTGAATTAACCGCTGCAGCTGCACAGATTGGTGTTGATGCTGCGTTACTCGTCACCCCGTATTACAACAAACCAACGCAAGAAGGTTTGTATCAACACTATAAAGCCATTGCCGAAGCGGTGCCGCTGCCACAAATTCTATATAACGTGCCGGGCCGTACTGGCGTCGATCTGCAGAATGCGACTGTGGCGCGCTTGCTTGGGGTGCCTAACATTGTTGGCATCAAGGATGCGACTGGTAATGTCGCCAGAGGTATTGAGCTGATTGGTTTGTTGGGCGATCAAATGGCGGTTTATTCAGGTGATGATGCCACCGCAATTGAGCTGATTTTAAATGGTGCCAAAGGCAATATTTCAGTGACGGCTAACGTAACGCCAGACTTAATGGCGCAAGCTTGTGAAGCAGCGTTGGCTGGAGATGCTGACCGTGCTCATGTCTTAAATAATCAGCTGGCTGAGCTTAATCAAGTGCTGTTTATTGAATCTAATCCCATCCCGGTGAAGTGGGCTTTGGCTGAAATGGGACGGATTGGTCTTGGTATTCGTCTGCCGTTAACGGTATTGTCAGAGGCTGCCCAGCCGCGTGTGCGTGCTGCCTTGCAAGC
>CAYYWS010000128.1:0-5551 GCA_964473955.1 uncultured Paraperlucidibaca sp.
CCGGCCAAGGTTCTGCCAGCTGCAGGCGGCAACACTTCAATAAAAGTAGGCGCCAGTAAACTCGTTACACCCAACACCGCATTTGGCACCGGAATTTGTGTTGCTGGAATTGCAATGGCTGCGGTAGTGGCCTCAATAGCATCAAAGGCCACCCACTCGGCATCTTGGTCGCCAATAGACAAACATACCCTATCTTTCATCAGCTCTAGGCCCGCCAGCACTTCTGGTTTGATGGTTTCAGCCGATGGAGGTGTCAGCTTTTTATTTAAAAATGCCAACGTGACATCGTCTCGCGCCAACTCACCACATTTATTTTGACCTGCTGGTGCCTGCAGTTCAGGCAGGCTGACTCCCACGCTGTTTAGGCCGTCTAATAAAGGATCTAGTGCCATATTTAATGGCCCAAGCTGTGCAACCACCGTACTCGTACCGGGCAAAATATGTCCCGACTCGTGCGTAAATAAACGCACATCACCACCCAATGCTTGGTAGCCCGTGAAATTATTCCAGGCTTCATTAAAGTTAAATAAGGTGTCGCGCATCCCCTGTGTGAACAACACATCAACCGGTAATGGTTTCACCGCAGCCACTTCATATTCGGTACTACCCGACAGTGGTCCTACCGCAAAATTAATAGGGTCTTGTTCCGATACTGGCTTAGCATCCAAGAAGTATTTAGCACTGTGATAGTAGAAAAATGGCAGCGCACCATCATGAATACGATTGAACGTGACACCACGTACTAGGGTTTCCTTAATAACAGGGTCCAAGCCCTGAATAAGCGGCTGTGTTGCGCCCGCCTCACCACCAACTACCAACAGCGACACCCAAGCAGATTTCACCGTACTGCCGGGATTAAGTGCCGCCCTTAAATCATGTGGCGTAATATCTGGTGTTAATACATCTAGGCGCTGCTTTTCACGATCCATATTGTGCAACAGCAGTTGGTACATGCCACCATAACTACCGCCGGTGGCACCAGCCACTAAGTTAAATGGCTTATTCGCTTTGCGCTCATGCGCCAAATAATCCAAGTTATCTTCAGCCCAATCCAGAATTTGCAGCAAGTCACGACCTTCAAAATTAGGGTCCATGACACGCACTGTGCCGCCACTTTCGCCAAAACCACGCTGGTCAATACTAATGACGGCATAACCGTTGTCTTGCAGGCGCTCGAGGAAACCACCTGCAGGGTTAACCACACGAGAACCACCAAAACCGTGGCCATGCAACATCAGCGGGTTGCCTGTGGTGCAGTTAATCACTTTAGGCTCAATGACTTGGAATACGATAGCTTCGCCACTGGCGGACGTTAACTGAACCCGGTAATTGCGGCCGCCCTCTAACGCCTCATTGCGCGCGCACGATGCCGCGCCGTCAGCACTGACTATCGGGGAGGGTAATTTAGCGCCAGATACACGCTGAATAACTGGAGTATCAACATCGGGAGAGCCAGGGTTGCCAACACGCAAATCGTCTTCGTTGTTTTTACAACCAACCAAGGCAATAGCTAACGAAAGGACAGGTAAAACAAACCATTTTTGCATGACACCCTCGGGATACGACTCTTTGGTCGCTTAATCGGTAACAAATGTTCGAGGTTGTAATGATACTGCAACAAATGGCTGAATGGTGAAAATTTAGGCGCTTGTGTGCTGCTGTAGTACCTGCGTATAACCCTCGCGATAACTTGGATAACGCAATACATAACCAGAATCACGTAACGCTTGATTACCAATACGTTTGCCCTGAGAAACTGCTCCGTCTACTAATGCCGGCGGTGCTGGCAGCTGCAACTGAGCCGCCAACCAAGTTAGTACTTCTGCCTGTGGTGTCGGCGCATCATCCACCGCTAAATACAGCGGTAACAGCGTCTGCCCTGAAAACACTCGCGCACATAAATGTGCCAAGAAACCAGCAGCATCTGCTACGTGTATACGATTACTCCAGCTCGGTGGACTAACCTGCATGGGCTTGGCAGACTCCACCCAACGCAACAAACGATGACGTCCTGGCCCATACAAACCACCCAAACGAACCATGCTAGATGGCCAGCGAAAATCTTGCACACAACGTTCTGCCGCCAATAACACCGCTGCGGTAGCGGTTGCCGGTTGTGCTGGTGTGGACTCATCTACCCACTCACCTTGGTTCTCGCCATAAACACCAGTAGATGACAACCAAAACACATGGCGAAGCGACTGATCATTTAGCGCGTTTAAGACATTACGCGTGCCTTCTAAATAGACCGCGCGATAGCCTGCTTCGCCCCCTCCGCCCGCACTTAAAGCAAACACCACAATATCTAGATCCTTGGGCAGGTTTGTCAGGGTTGCAGGCTGGGTAACATCGGCAGCTAACAAATGCACCCCCGTCAGCGGCTCTGGCTGACGCCGCAGGGCATAAACCTCATGCTGACTTGCCAATAAACAAGCTAATCGGCCACCCACGTCACCTGCACCAACGATTAATATCTTTGCCATAAGTCGTTAAATTCGATAGCGTCACTTAATTATGACCATAACTGCATTTTGCCACGGATTTCATCATGACCCTGACTGAACTACGTTATTTAGTGGTGCTAGCACAAGAGCTGCATTTTGGCCGTGCCGCCGAGCGCTGTCATGTGTCACAACCCACCTTATCCGTGGCCATTAAAAAGCTTGAAGACTCACTGAATATGGTGATATTTGAGCGTCATCGACATGGTGTACTGGTTACACCAACCGGTGAGGCACTGATCAAACAAGCGCAAACCGTTTTAACTGAGGCCGACTGCTTAGAGCGTATGGCGCAACAGGCCAAAGATGAATTTGCCGAGCCATTGCGGCTGGGGGCTATCTTCACCATTGGCCCTTTTGTTTTTCCCGAATTAATTCGTCAGATCAAACGTAAAAATAGTCGCTTAAAACTATATCTTGAAGAGAACTACACTCATGTGTTGGCTGAGCGACTCAATCATGGTTCGCTCGATGCCATTTTGGTCGCGCACCCATTTGAGCCACCAGAAACGCGGGTTACACCCATTTTTAATGAAGACTTTAAGCTATTAATTCCTAGCGGACATGAGTGGGAAAACCTTACAACGGTTAAATCAAGCTTATTAAGTGACAGCCCTGTATTGATGCTGGGTGAAGGCCATTGCTTCCGTGATCAGGTGTTAGAAACCTGCACCCTAGGCCAACAAAGCCCCAACGCCATGCCCGGCAGCTCTTTAATGACGCTTCGCCATATGGTGGCCTCAGGCTTGGGGCTAACACTCATACCGGCCTCTGCCGAACAGCAAATGATTGATGATGATGTCATCACCAAAGCACTAAAACCATCGCCATCACGGCAAGTCTTATTAGCCAGTCGTTATCGTTTTCCGCGCCAACGCGCTTTGGAAGAACTAACGCGCTGCTTAATGGATTTGCAGCTGCCGGGCACTGAGCCTGTAGCGCACTGACATGTCAGATTTGTCTGGTTACCTGCAAACTCGATCGATCGATCAGCTCAAAGGCGTTGGGCCCGCACTAGCGCAACGTCTGCAACGCTTAGGCATTAATAATATCCAAGACCTGTTATTTCTGCTGCCGCGCCACTATGAAGACCGCACCCGTATTACCCCCATGGGCAGCTTAATGCCCGGCATGTCGGTGGTATGTGAAGGTGAGGTGCGCCTAGCAGATATTGCCAATGGTCGCCGGCGTGCATTGTTGGTACGCCTTCATGATGGTACTGGTAGCCTGACTCTGCGCTACTTTCACTTTCGTATGGCGCAAAAAGACAATTACCCCACCGGTTTACGTATTCGCGTATATGGTGAAGTGCGTGCTGGTCCCGCAGGGCCGGAGATGGTTCATCCTGAATCGCTAACGCTGACAGAAGACTTAAGCAGCAGCGACGAGCTCAGCCTGACTCCGGTTTATCCGTTAGTGGAAGGCCTAACTCAGCGCCGCCTACGTGAGCTCATTACTCGCGCGCTACCATTGCTAGATGACCCTCACGCGCTGATTGATCGACTACCTGCACAACATACCTTGGGCTGGCGCCTACATGACGCCCTGCGTCTGGTACATGCGCCACCACCCCAAACAAATCGTGAGCAACTGCGACAAGGCCTACACCCAGCGCAGCAACGTTTGGCATTTGAAGAGTTGGTTGCACATCAGTTAGGCATGTTGCAACGGCGTCGACAACAGCGCCGACTCAATGCACCGGCCATCACTTCAAGCAATCACTTAAGCCAACGCTTTCTAACCCCGCTTAGCTTTGAATTAACGGCGGCACAGCAACGTGTGCTGAGTGAAATCGTGGCAGACATGGCCAAACCACAAGCCATGTTGCGACTCCTTCAGGGCGATGTAGGCGCAGGTAAAACTGTGGTCGCGGCACTAAGCGCCTGTCCTGCCTTGGCCGCTGGTTGGCAAGTGGCCATCATGGCGCCTACTGAAATTTTGGCCGAACAACACTACCAGCGTTTTAGCAGCTGGTTTGAGCCGTTAGACATAAAAATCGGTTGGCTTAGTGGGCGACTAACCACTGCACAACGACGACCCGTATTGGCAGGTTTAGCCAATGGTGAGCTGCAGTTAGTGATTGGCACCCATGCCTTATTCCAAGAGGCCGTGAGCTATCAGCGTTTGGGGCTGGTGATTATTGATGAACAGCATCGCTTCGGCGTTGAGCAGCGCCTAGCACTCACACGTAAGGGCCAGGCCGCGGGTATTCAACCGCATCAACTGATCATGACCGCCACACCCATTCCTCGCACATTGGCTATGAGTGCATACGGTGATCTCGACACCTCCATCATTGATGAGCTGCCGCCGGGCAGGCAACCGATTCAAACCGTTATTCTGAGTAGCCAGCGTCGTGATGAATTAATCCAACGCATTCGTGCTCATGTCAGCACCGGTCAGCAAGTCTATTGGGTCTGCACATTGATTGATGAGTCTGAGCAGATACAGGCACAAGCAGCGCAAGTGGCGTGTGAGCTGCTGCAAACCAGCCTGCCAGAGATCGCTATTGGTCTGGTTCATGGCCAGTTAAAGTCCAATGAAAAGGCCAGCATTATGGCGACTTTTGCTGCTGGCCAAATTGCGGTGCTAGTTGCTACCACGGTCATCGAGGTCGGTGTCGATGTGCCAAATGCCAGCTTGATGGTCATCGAAAATCCAGAGCGGTTAGGACTATCACAGCTGCATCAGCTACGCGGTCGAGTGGGTCGTGGCGCGCTAGCCAGCTTCTGTGTTTTGCTCTATCAAGCGCCCACTTCACAACAAGCACGTCAACGCCTACAAATCATGCGTGACTCACAAGATGGATTTGTTATTGCAGAACATGACTTGCAAATACGTGGTCCGGGTGAGGTACTAGGCACCCGCCAAACCGGTGATGTTAACTTCAAAATTGCTGATCTTCTGCGAGACCAAGACCTGTTAGATGATGCGCGTTCGTTGGCTACGCATTTACTTCGTGACCCTAGTGCCAGTGGAGACTACCTAATAGCCCGTTGGTTATTAAAACAAGGCGACTATACGCAGGTCTAATGGGCTTGTTGCGCCTG
>CAYYWS010000129.1:0-3753 GCA_964473955.1 uncultured Paraperlucidibaca sp.
TGACTTCATTAATTTGGGTGCTATAGGCAACTTGAAGACGTGTTTGAATGAGTCGAAAATCTGGCGTGTTAATCCGCTGTTGAGGTGGTTGCTCGCTAACCCGACGCTCAAGGTCTGATAAACGCGAGGTGCTTAATGGGTGAGTCAGTAAAAACTCTGGCACAAAGCCTAATTGCCGGGTAGAGCGTTCCAAACGTAAAAAGAAGTTCGGCATATCACGTGGGTCATAACCAGCAAGCGTCAGTGTTTGCATACCAATGCGATCTGCCTCTTGTTCAAACGCACGGCTGTATGACAGCCGGTTCTGAATGGCTAGTGCTTGTGCTGATGCGCCCACCGCAAAGCCTAAGTCGCCGCCACTGCTGCCACCAGCAGATGCTGCCGCAATACTGGCGAGTAACCCGCCTAAGGCTAACCATTGATTATAGCGATTCGCCTCTTGTGAGCGTGCAAAATGGCGCTGACTTAAGTGACCGATCTCATGCGCCATGACACCGGCGACCTCACCTTCAGTTTCAGCAGCAAGAAGCAAGCCGGTATTAATGCCCAGCACACCGCCTGGCACGGCAAAAGCATTAATCGAGCGATTATTAACAACAACAAAAGTGAATTTAGGATCGGTTAAAGGGCTATGTGTGGCCAGACGGTAGGTCAGCTTCTCAACATAGTCGCGTACCAACGGGTCGGGCCACATCGGCGTGGTGGCGCGCAGTTGACGTAAAAAGGCCTGACCTAGGCGTTGTTCGGTGGCGCTATCAGAAATTAAGTCAGCACTTTGACCCAGCTCGGGGAGCTCAATATTGCTAAACGAGTGTGCGACATGAGCTGACGCAGGCATGCCTGATAACAGCGGGATCATCATAAGTGCTAAGGCAGAGCGTGATAAACTAATCACAGGCTATTGCCGCTAAATGTATTGTTATTGCCGAGAGCAAACATGGAAATCCTTGATCTAACTGGCTTACGTTGTCCCATGCCGCTGCTAAAACTGAAGCAACGACTGCATACCTTAGCAACGAATCAGTGTATCGAAGTGTTGACCACGGATTCTGGCGCCTTACGTGATTTCCCATTATTTCTTCGTCAGGCTGGTCATCAGTTAGAGCAAGTGACCACAAATGACGAAGGTGTTAGTCGATTTACGATTCGCAGGTCTTAACTAGATAGCACTGCATCCAGCACGGCCTGAGCATGGCCATCAGCTTTTACCTTACGCCACTCATGGCGTAGAACACCATTTTCATCAATGAAAAATGTGCTGCGTTCGATGCCTTGTACCTGCTTTCCGTACATGTTTTTGGTTTTTATGACATCAAATAAACGACATAAGGTCTCATCGGAATCACTTAACAAGGCAAAAGGTAGGCATTGGTTGTCTCGAAACTTATCGTGTGATTTTAGGCTGTCACGTGACACACCATAAATGTCACATTTTGCTGCTTGAAACTGTTCATGTAGGTCACGAAACTGTTGGCTTTCCAATGTGCAGCCTGGCGTTGCATCTTTAGGGTAAAAATACAGCACAAAGCGTCGACCTTTTTGTGTTGCTGATGTCAGCATCTCACCCGTGGTAGAGGCAACGGAAAAATCCGGAATAGGCTGACCAAGAACAACGGACATAATAGGCTCCTTAAGCTTTGTGTGGCTCGATGATGGCATCAAGGTTGCGATCATCACAAAAAATCATAAACGTCTCGCGCAATGAGGCAATGTGAATCTCGCCCGGAATATTAACGGTCATGGCCAGTGCAAACATCGGTGAGCCGGTGTGTGGCGCACTGTAGGTGCTGGTTTCCATGGCCTCAATATTGATCGTTTGCGAGGCAAAAAAATTCGCAATCTCATGAACAATACCCGGATTATCCAAAGCAATCACGTGTACAGAGTAGGGCATGGCCGGTTTTTGTAGTTGGCGCTTTTCTGTGCGTTTGCTGAGCACTTGTAGGTCTAGGCGTTTTGCGAGCACTGGTAGCTGTGCTTCAAACTTAGCAATACTGTCCCAGGTGCCGGAGACCATCATGGTTAAGGCAAACTCAGATCCCATCACAATCATTCGTGAGTCTGAGATATTGCAGCGAGTATCTGAGGCGGCACGCGCAATTTCATCGACAATGCCGGGGCGGTCAGAGGTTAGCGCGGTCAGGACTAAATGATGTTCGGACTCAGGTTTCATAGCAGGCTCTCAGCTAAATGAAATGCCAGTCTAACGATGCCAAGGGGAGACTGCTAGCGCTAGATGAAGTAGCGCGTCGGATCATCGACACCAGCCACTTCAAAGCCCTTTTTGCGCAGGCGACAGGCATCACAACGACCACAGGCTTCACCCATTTCATTGGCCTGATAGCAGGAGGTGGTTAATGAATAATCTACACCTAAGCGCATGCCAGTCTGGATAATGTCGGCTTTGCTCATGGCAATTAAGGGGGTACGAATTTCCATACCATTGCCTTCTACGCCGGCGCGAGTGGCTAGGTTGGCCACCACTTCAAATGCTTGAATAAAGTCTGGGCGGCAGTCGGGGTAACCGGAGTAGTCTATGGCATTTACACCAATATAGATGGCGTTGGCTTTGGTGACTTCTGCTAAGGCTAGGGCATAGGATAAAAATACGGTGTTACGCGCTGGCACATAGGTTACGGGAATGCCTGTGCTTTCTTCTTCGGGCACCGCAATGCTGCTATCGGTGAGTGCTGAGCCGCCAAGCTGGCCTATATCAATACGAATCACGCGGTGATCCGTAATGCCCATCTGTTGGCATATATGACGTGCGGCTTGCAATTCAGCATTATGGCGTTGGCCATAATCAAAGCTCACTGCAGTAATGCTATGACCATCAGCTTGAGCTAAGGCTAAGCAGGTTACTGAGTCTAGTCCGCCTGAAAGTAAAACAACGGCATGCGCCATAGCTTAGTGTCCGGGTTGGTTATTCCAAAGGTATTTATGAAGTTGTAGCTGCATACGCACATTTATGCGATCAGCCAAAATCCATTCTGCGAGTGTGGTTGGCGACAGTTGGCCATGGGCAGGTGAGAATAAAACATCGTCCACACGTTCATAAAGCTTGAACACATCACATTGCATTTTGGCCCAGTCATAGTCTTGACGGTCAGTGATCACAATTTTGACTTGGTCATGTTGGTTTAAGTGGGCAATATTGCTGTTTAAGTTGCGATGCACTTCGCCCGAGCCCGGTGCTTTTAAATCCATGACCTTGCTAATGCGTGTATCGACTGGTGCAATATCCAGTGCGCCACTGGTTTCTAGTGAAACAGAGTAGCCCGCATCTGCCAGTGCGGTTAGTAAGGTTAAACATTCAGGCTGTGCTAAAGGCTCTCCACCGGTGACCGTGATGTAGCGGGCTTGATAGGGCTGAATTTCTTGCAGGATTTGTTCAATAGACCAAAGCGTGCCGCCATTAAAAGCATATTCGGTATCACACCAAACGCAGCGTAATGGGCAGCCGGTCAAGCGTATAAATACCGTTGGCCTGCCGACTGTTCGTGCTTCACCTTGCAGTGAAAAAAAGATTTCAGTAAGTCGCAGGCTCATGGCTTTGGTATTCGTCAACGTAATCGGGCGCGCAGTTTAGCGTGTAAGTGCTTATGGTGCGACTGTTGGCGAGTTCTGTTCAATAAACGGTTTTGCCAGGCGAGCTTCATCACTATCGGGAAAGCGCTTAACTAAGTCGCTCATCCAACGTAAGGCTTCATCCATATTGCCACGCAGCTCAGCCACGGTGCCAAGTTTGTAGTA
>CAYYWS010000129.1:3853-5550 GCA_964473955.1 uncultured Paraperlucidibaca sp.
CTGTAATCAACAGTGTTTTTGAACTCACCTGTTTCTGAGGTGGCTGTCGATTTAACATTAGTGGCCGCCACAGTAGAGCCGGTGCGGCTGTTTAAGGCTTCAATGCGCTGGTCTAAGTCTTCGTAGCGCACCCGTAAGTCAGACTGCATACGCTCAATTAGCATTTGCTGCTCTTCTAATTGACCCTGCAATCTAGCCACTTGGTTTTGCAGACCTTCAATTTGCTGAAACATATCCCAAGCTGGATTAATCGCAGATGTTGGCGCAGCACCAATAGCCGGGTTAATAATTGGTGTTGGTGCTCGCGCAGGGGCGGGAGCAGCCTGCTGCTGAGGCCTAGTCAATGGGCGCTGCTGGACTTCAACAGCCAGTACACTAGGCGCGAATGATTGCAGCGAAATGGCGGTGGCTAACATACAAAATTTAACAGCGTGGCGCATAAAAAACTCCTAAGCAGTCAACAGTTAAAACAAGAAACGGGCCGAAGCCCGCTCTTGCTGACATGCTGAAAAGATAAATCTTAACGTGGTGAGTTGCTTACGTAATCTAACTCAACACGACGATTTTGTGCCCATGCACTTTCGTCACTACCATCAGCGGCAGGTTTTTCTTTGCCATAACTTACAACCGATAACTGACCAGCATTAACACCCATGCTAACCAAGTAACGTGCCACCGCGTTGGCACGGCGCTCACCCAGCGCTAAGTTGTATTCACGAGTGCCGCGTTCATCGGTATGACCTGACAACTGAAGGCGGGCACTTGGGTTTTGTGTCAAATAACGCGCATGAGCATTTAAGCCACCATATGACTGCGCTGTAATATCACTTAAGTTGGTGCCGAAGTAGAACACACGAATACGCAGCAATTCGGCCATTTCAGCGCTGGTTAGGGTACTCATGCCTGAAGAGTCAGCGGCAATTACATTACCTTCAATGCCAAGACCTAGGTTGGCTGCACCTGTAGTGGGGCCAAAGTCTTCAGCAACTGATGACTCTACAGCAGGTGCCGGTGGCAGGTTTTCAAATTGGCTGTCGTCATTTGGATCAATGGGACGAGGACCGCGAAAGACCGAACAGGCCGTCATGGTCAACACGAGGGTGCAGACGGTTGCAATTTTGGCTGTTTGATTCAGATTCACGAGTTAGCTCCTAGATATTTTTTATAGTGTTGCACATGTTGAAACTTAACTGACTTCGAGATCAGCGTAAATAGGGAGACCACACTGGTTCGCGTACTTCGCCGTCTACCGCGGGTAAACGCATTTTAAAACGGCCATCAATAGACATAATACCTAACACACCTTGGCGACCTTTGCGTGTGGCATATACCACCATTTGGCTATTTGGCGAAAAACTAGGCGACTCATCCAGTGGTGTGTCCGTCAAAATTGAAAAAACATTGGTGCGTAAGTCTTGCAAAGCAATGGCATAACTATTTGCACCAGTTTGGTGAACCATCGATAAATAACGGCCGTCAGCACTGATGTCGGCACGGGCATTAAAGCGACCGGTAAAGGTTAGTCGTTTTACATCACGTGTTGCCAAGTCTAGTCGATATATTTGAGCGCTACCGCTGCGATCAGAAGTAAAGATGAGTGACTTGCCGTCAGCACTCCAGCGTGGCTCTGTATCAATGGCAGGATGATTGGTTAAGCGAGTTAACGCGTTATTTTCCAAGTTCATCAAGTACAGCTC
>CAYYWS010000130.1:0-5484 GCA_964473955.1 uncultured Paraperlucidibaca sp.
TCTGCGTTCATGTCTTCGATCGCGGCAATTTCAGCTTCAAGCGTTTCAATTTCTAGCGCGAGTGCGTCATTGGCCTCTTCTAACATGACGAGGTCTGTGCTGCTGTCGGGCGCAGCATCGGGTTGAGGGCGTGACTGATGCCACGTAAAAGATAACGCCACGACGATTGCCATTATTAAAAGGAGTGCTGACAATCGTCGTGACATAGGGTTCTACCAGGCTAGTGCGCCACCGGTTTGATACTCGGTTACGCGGGTTTCGAAGAAGTTCTTTTCCTTGCGTAGGTCCATAATTTCGGACATCCACGGGAACGGGTTTTTCACCCCTGGGAACTGTTCGGGTAAGCCTAACTGCACTAAGCGTCGGTTGGCAATAAAGTGCAGATATTCTTCCATCATCGCTGCATTCATGCCGAGTACACCACGCGGCATGGTGTCGCGTGCATATTCAACTTCAAGCTGTGTGCCTTCCAAAATCATTTGAATGGCTTCTTGCTGGAATGCTTTGGTCCACAACTGTGGGTTTTCATTTTTGATTTGGTTGATGACATCAATGCCGAAGTTCACGTGCATGGATTCATCGCGCAAAATGTATTGGAACTGTTCGGCCACACCGGTCATTTTATTGCGGCGACCCATCGATAAAATTTGGGTAAAACCACAGTAAAAGAACATGCCTTCCAATACGCAGTAGAAACCAATCAGGTTACGCAGCAAATGTTGGTCTGCCTCGGTGGTGCCGGTTTTGAAGTTAGGGTCACTTAAGCTCTGCGTGAAGCGCAGGCCCCAAGAAGCTTTACGCGCTACGCTGGGTACTTCACGGTACATATTAAACACTTCGCCTTCATCAATACCTAATGACTGAATGCAGTATTGATAGGCATGGGTGTGAATGGCTTCTTCAAAGGCTTGGCGCAACAGATACTGACGGCACTCAGGGTTAGTAATGTGGCGATAAATTGCCAGTACCAAGTTGTTAGCCACTAACGAGTCAGCGGTCGAGAAAAAGCCCAGTGAGCGCATAACAATCAAGCGCTCATCGGCAGTGAGCTGGTTGTCATTGCTTTTCCACATGGCAACGTCTTTCGACATATTCACTTCTTGTGGCATCCAATGGTTGGCACAACCATCAAGGTACTTCTGCCAAGCCCATTCGTATTTAAATGGTACCAACTGGTTTAAGTCGGCACGGCAGTTAATCATGCGCTTGTCGTCAACTTGGATGCGTTCTGCACCCATTTCCAGTTCTTCTAAGCCGGGTGCTACATCAAGCGAAGCTAACGCTGCGGCAGCACGCTCATGGGCTGAGCCTTCCACTTCGGTGTTTAAGTTGGTGCTGACCCGGCTGATAACTTCATTGACGACGGCAGCAGGGGTCTCAAGTCCACGAACATTAAGTTCTGCTGCGGGTACATCAGCAGGTACCACTGTTGGTGCCGGCGTAGTTGCTGCGCTCGTAGCTGCTTGCGCAACTCTTGGCGCCGCAGGCGATGCTTTCTCGGTGCGCTTCTCATTCTCATGGAAATCATCCCAGCTAATCATGTGCGAACTCCTAAAATCCTAAGCTTATTGACAGGCTTCACAGTCAGGGTTGTCGATTGAGCAGGCCAGAGGAACTGGAGCGGCTTCAACCATGTCTTCAATTTGTGCACGTACGGCATTAAGCGCGCCATCTGACACAGTAGACTTCTCTGCCGCCGTTGCGCCAATAGCACGGAGGTAGTACGTGGTTTTTAGACCGCGATACCAAGCCATACGGTAGGTAATGTCGAGCTTTTTACCTGATGCTTCCGCCAAGTACAGATTTAAAGATTGCGCTTGATCAATCCATTTTTGACGACGTGATGCGGCATCGACTAACCAACGTGGTTCAATCTCGAACGCGGTGGCGTAAATGGCTTTCATGTCGGCTGGAATGCGGTCGAGCTTTTGCACTGAGCCGTCGTAGTATTTTAGGTCGTTGACCATCACCGAGTCCCACAGCCCGCGATCTTTTAGCTCACGAATCAGGTAGGGGTTAACCACGGTGAATTCACCGGACAGGTTCGATTTCACATACAAGTTTTGGTAGGTCGGTTCAATTGATTGCGACACACCACAGATATTAGAAATCGTTGCTGTAGGAGCAATCGCCATCACGTTGGAGTTACGCATACCAACTGTTTTCACGGTTTCGCGCAATGTTGCCCAATCCAATGTTTGGCTGAAATCAACTTCAACATATTCAGCACCGCGGTGTTCTGCAATGGCCCATAAAGAGTCGATTGGTAATACACCACGGCTCCACAATGAGCCGTCAAAACTCGGGTAACGACCACGTTCAGCGGCTAACTCACTGGATGCAGCAATGGCGTGGTAACTAATCACTTCCATCGAGCGGTCAGCAAACTCAACAGCTTCATCACTGGCATAAGCAATATGCTGCTTATACAACGCATCTTGGAAGCCCATAATGCCCAAGCCCACAGGGCGATGGCGCATGTTGGAGTTGCGTGCGGTTTCAACGGCGTAATAGTTCAGGTCAATCACGTTATCCAGCATGCGCACCGCAGTTTTCACGGTTTTCGCGAGTTTGTCGTGATCAAGGCCATCTGGACCAACATGATTAACTAAGTTGATCGAGCCTAAGTTACATACCGCAATTTCGTCTTTGCTGGTATTCAAGGTGATTTCGGTGCACAGGTTTGAAGAGTGCACCACACCCACGTGTTGCTGTGGTGAGCGCAGGTTGCACACGTCTTTGAAGGTAACCCATGGGTGACCTGTTTCGAACAGCATGGACAGCATTTTGCGCCAGATGTCTTGTGCTTGCACACGCTTGTACAGACGCATTTGACCTTGGTCACACATCTGTTCGTATTCGGTATAACGACGCTCAAAGGCTTTGCCATACAGGTCGTGTAGGTCCGGTACGTCAGACGGAGAGAACAGAGTCCAAGTGCCGTTATCAAACACACGCTTCATGAATAAATCAGGCACCCAGTTGGCGGTATTCATATCATGGGTACGACGGCGATCATCACCGGTGTTTTTACGCAGCTCGAGAAACTCTTCAATGTCTAAGTGCCAGGTTTCCAAATAAGCACAGACTGCCCCCTTACGCTTACCACCTTGGTTAACCGCAACGGCTGTGTCGTTGGCTACTTTAAGGAAAGGCACCACACCTTGTGAGCGTCCGTTAGTACCTTTGATGTAGGCGCCCAAGGCGCGAACCGGGGTCCAGTCATTACCTAAGCCACCAGCCCATTTGGATAGCATGGCATTGTCTTGAATCGCACCGTAAATACCATGTAGGTCATCTGGCACAGTGGTCAGATAGCATGATGACAGTTGAGGGCGCAGCGTGCCGGCGTTGAATAGCGTTGGCGTTGAAGCCATGTAATCAAAGCTGGATAACAGGTTGTAGAACTCAATGGCGCGTGCTTCACGATCGCCTTCTTCTTTTAGCGCTAAGCCCATGGCTACTCGCATGAAGAATACTTGCGGCAGCTCAAAACGAATGTCGTTGCTGTGCAAGAAATAACGGTCATACAGTGTTTGCAGGCCGAGATAGGTGAACTGGAAGTCACGCTCGTGCTGGATGGCTGCACCTAGGCGGTCAAAATCATAGCTGGCTAAATCAGGTGAAATCAGCTCGAGCTCAATACCGCGCTTAATGAATGCATTCAGCGCTAACGGGTAATAATGCGCCATCTCATTATGTGTTGCGGCATCGGCTAGGCCTAAGAAACTCAGGCCTTCAGTACGCAGATGATCTAATAACAAGCGTGCGGTGACGTAAGTGTAGTTAGGCTCTTGTTCAATTTGAACTCGTGCACACATGACCATGACATTGTTGATGTCTTCTTCACGGGCGCCGTCATACAAGTTGCGTAGCACATCATCAATAATGGCTTGCGGCTCAACTGCGGCTAAATCCGTGCAAGCTGTTTTAACCAGGTCTTCAAGGCGGCCTAAGTCGAGTAGTGCACGTTCACCGTTGGCTTTAACAACGTGTAGCGTGGGGTGGTGACGGGTGCTAATCACGGCATCAACATCACGTGCCCGGCTGCGCTCATCACGATACAGAACATAGGAACGGGCGATTTTTTGTTCGCCAGAGCGCATTAGAGCCAATTCGACTTGGTCTTGAATCTCTTCAATATGCACCATGCCACCGGATGGCATGCGGCGACGGAAAGTAGAGCTAACCATTGTGGTCAGTTGCGCAACCGTTTCGTGAATACGAGCAGAGTTTGCCGCGCCAGAACCTTCGACCGCTAAAAATGCCTTGCTGATGGCTAGTGCGATTTTGCTGTCGTCATAACTCACCACGGTGCCATTACGCTTAATGACGCGAATTTGGCCGGGCGCAAGTGCTGTTGAATCGTTGCTAGACTCGGTGGCAGGTTTGGTATTGGTTGGGGTGCTCGCAAAGATGTCTGCTTGCATAAATGTAATCCTCGAAACTGATTGTCATTCTGATTGAGCTCTGCACAGTTGATGAGCAAAACCCAAGATATTGTGTTTGTTCAGCGCAGCCTTTTGGTTTTATTTATGGTGATGGCAGCACCTCGCTATGGTGTTAATCAAACGACAAATCGCGACATCTGTCCAATGAATTTTAACAAAATTTGCTATATCTTGTGTGTCTGGCTGTTTAGTAGCCACTATATGTGCGATTTTGCTATGTGGATAAGTTGTGGGTAGTTCGTGGGTAAGTCTGTGCGTAAGTCGCACAGGGACTGTCATGGCTGACTTAGCGACTAAAACACAACATCTAGTATATGAATTAAGTTAATGCGAGTGCTTGGGTAGTATTGGCGCATCCCTTATGATTCTGTTACAAAGACACTTTATGTAACAACAATAATTACGTTTGCAAACAGCCTGTTGGTATCTTGCAAACGATCATTAAGGAGTAGATGAATGTCTTCGCATGAAAGCCCGCCGCGAATTCTCATTGTGGAAGATGATCAACGTCTTGCAGAGCTGACCCAAGAGTACCTAATTCGTAACGGTATGGAAGTGAGCATTGAGTCCGACGGTTTACGTGCAATTCGCCGCATTATTGATGAGCAGCCTGATTTAGTCGTATTAGATTTGATGTTGCCAGGCGCTGACGGCCTAACGATTTGTCGCGAAGTACGTAATCACTATTTGCATCCGATTGTCATGCTGACGGCACGTACAGATGATATGGACCAGGTCTTAGGTCTGGAAATGGGGGCGGATGACTATGTGCCTAAGCCCGTTCAACCTCGTGTATTGTTAGCCCGCATTCGTGCACAACTTCGTCGTGGCGACAAAACCGACAACAATGTGCCTCAGCGTATCGTCTTTGGCGAGTTAATCATCGACAACGGCTCGCGCTCTGTGGTTCTGCGTGGTGATTTGGTTGAGCTGACCAGCGCTGAATATGATTTGTTGTGGTTATTATCTTCAAATGCGGGGCGCATTTTATCGCGTGAAGATATTTTCTCTCAGCTGCGTGGCATTGAATACG
>CAYYWS010000131.1:0-5436 GCA_964473955.1 uncultured Paraperlucidibaca sp.
AGGCTATCGGCATTGGCTAAAATTTCACTGGCATTAAAGTCGCCGGCAACCACTTTGGGGCCAATCGGGGTGACCCAAGCGCCGGCACAGGTAGGGTCAATACGTGGTTGATCAATGGCGGGAAGGGCGGCGATTTCTGCGCTGCTTAACCAGCCTAGGCGAGTGCCTGCAGTATCCATGGTAGTTAAGGAAGAGTCCGCTGCCCAAGTGTTGCCGGATAAACACAGCAGTGCAATGCTGGCGGCAATTGGGTTTAGTCGCCAATGAAGGCGATCAATGTGACGATATGTTTGGCTCATAGTCAGTAATCATTGGGTCTTGGATCATTATGCCGGATAATAGATTTTTTAATCCCGATCAGCTAGGAAAATCCGGAATGACAGACGATTTACGTGCTCAGGCGTTGGGGCAGTGGGTTAAACAGTGCTTGTTAAGTCATCCCCAGTGGCCTGCTCCGGTGGGTGATTTGGAGGTAGTGTCGGGTGATGCCAGCTTTCGTCGCTATTTCAGGCAGCCTTTACAGCAAGGTTCGTTGATTGCTGTTGATGCGCCACCAGCGCATGAAGATTGTGCACCGTTTGTGGCGCTGTCCAAGGCCATGCACGCGCACGGCCTTTGTGTGCCAGAAGTGCTGGCTTGGTCAAAGCCGGATGGCTTTATGCTGCTGACCGACCTTGGCGATACTCTGTTGCGTGATCAATTAGCAGCACCCACCGTGAGCACACTTTATGGCGCTGCGATGACGGCGTTGGTGAGCATGCAGACCTGTCCTGCGCCCAGTGATTACTTCCTGCCGCGTTATGATCGCGAGCGTTTGTTAACCGAAATGCGGCTGCTAACGGATTGGTTTATTCCACAGTATTTAGGTCTGCAACTGGATGCAGAGCAGTCAGCAATGTGCGAACAGCAATTCGCCAGCTTGGCTGAGTCTGTTTTGGCGCAACCTACGGTATTTGTGCATCGCGACTACCACTCGCGTAATTTAATGCTTACGCCTGATGGCCAGCTCGGTATCATCGACTTTCAAGATGCGGTAACAGGTCCGATTACGTATGATTTGGCATCACTATTACGTGATGCCTATGTGTCATGGCCTGATGCTGATGTGGCTGCGTGGGTGCAGCGTTTTAGAGATGAGTTGATTGTGGCGGGCCAATTAGACGCCAAGGTGTCAGCCACTCAGTTTCAGCGTTGGTTTGATGAAATGGCTGCGCAGCGACATTTAAAGGTAGTGGGTATTTTTGCGCGTTTAAGCCTACGTGACGGTAAGCATGGTTATTTGCAGGATATTCCGCTGGTTTATCGTTATTTATTAAATGAATTAAGCGAAATTGAAGCCTTGCAGCCTTTGCATCAGCTATTGGTGTCATTGTTGCCCACTAATTTAGCCAAGTACCAAGACGCGGAGCAGGAACTTGTAGCGAATATGAAATGAAAGCAATGATCTTGGCCGCGGGCCTAGGCACACGCATGCGACCACTAACTGACACCTTGCCGAAGCCGCTGTTAGAAGTAGGGGGCGAGCCATTAATTGTGTGGCACCTTAAAGCGCTGCTGCGTGCGGGCATTAAAGACATTGTGATTAATACCTCTTGGTTAGGCCAAAAATTAGAACAAGCGCTGGGTGATGGTCGTGCGTTTGGCGTCAATATTGAGTGGTCACGCGAGCCGGAATCGGCGCCGCTAGAAACCGCGGGTGGCATTATTCAAGCATTGCCTATATTGGGCCATGAGCCGTTTATGTTAGTTAATGGCGATGTTTGGCTGCGCAAAAACCTAACTTCTCTAAGGCAAGCGCTGGCGCCTGGCCGGCAAGGGCATTTGGTGTTGGTTGATAACCCCGAGCAGCATCCAAGTGGTGATTTTGTATTAGCTTGCGGCAGCGACATGTCCGAAGGTGTGCGTTACGACCTTGGCGGGGATAATGAGTCGGCTGGTCGTCGATTAACCTATGCCGGTGTCGCGGTATACTGTCCCAGTTTGTTTCAAGGCTTAACCCCGGGTGTTAGGCCATTAGCGCCATTGCTGCATGAAGCGATCGCCATGAAGCGTATTACCGGTGAATATTTTGCCGGACCATGGGTGGATGTCGGCACGCCACAACGCCTGTATGATCTCAACGATAGCTTACGTACCCAGATGAGTGATTCATGAAAGACTTTTTAATTGCCCCTTCGATTTTATCTGCCGACTTTGCTCGCTTAGGAGAAGAGGTCGAGGCTGTATTGGCGGCAGGTGCAGATGTGGTGCACTTTGATGTGATGGATAATCATTATGTGCCTAATCTGACCATTGGCCCGATGGTTTGTAAGGCGCTGCGCAAGCATGGCATTACCGCACCGATCGATGCGCATTTAATGGTGCGTCCGGTAGATCGACTGATTGGTGATTTTATTGATGCTGGCGCCAGCATCATTACGTTTCATCCTGAAGCATCGGATCACGTCGATCGCTCGTTGCAAATGATTAAAGATGGCGGCGCTCAATGTGGTCTGGTGTTTAACCCAGCCACGCCGCTGCATTACCTTGATCACGTCATGGAGAAAGTTGACGTGATTTTGCTGATGAGTGTGAACCCCGGCTTTGGTGGTCAGAAATTTATTCCTAGCACCCTAGATAAATTGCGCGCTGTGCGTGAGCGTATCGTCGCCAGTGGTCGCAACATTCGCTTAGAAATTGATGGTGGTGTGGGTGTGGCCAATATTCGTGAAATCGCCGAAGCTGGTGCCGATATGTTTGTTGCCGGCTCTGCGATTTTTAATGCGCCAAATTACGCTGAAGTTATTAGCCAAATGCGTGCCGAATTAGCGGCCGCACGAGTCAACGCATGAAAGGCCTGCAGCGCGAGTTAGGCTTTACTCCTAAGCTGATTATGCTTGATCTCGATGGCACGCTGGTTGATAGCGCTGCTGATATTGCCTTATGCCTAAATCAGGCTCTGGCCGACTTGGCCTATCACAATGTGTCCGAGCAACAAGTGCGTGAATGGGTGGGTCGTGGGGCGCCACGTTTGATCGAGTTGGCGTTGCAGCATGTGAGCCCGAACTACCAAACTGATGCGCATCGAAATGAAGCACAAACTGCGCTGCTTAATCAGTTCATGCAGCGTTATCAAGTGTCGGTATGTCAGGTCAGTACGGTTTATCCCGGCGTATTTGAGTTTATCGATGCCGCTGAGGCTGCCGGAATTCATTTGGCCTGTGTGACCAATAAGCCTTATGCACCGGCACGTGCTTTATTAGACGAGCTGGGCCTGTTGCCACGTATGCATTTGTTAATCGGTGGTGATACCTTGGCGCATCGCAAGCCCCACCCCGAGCAGTTGCTGCACTGCCTTCGTCATTTTGATGTGGCCGCCGCAGACGCACTGATGGTGGGTGATTCTTATAATGATATTGAGGCCGCACGTGCTTGTGGTGTGCGATCTTTAGCGGTGCCTTATGGCTATAATCATGGCCAAGATATTCGCCAGAACCAGCCTGATATGCTGGTCAACTTGTTGTCTGAGGTTTTGAGTTGAGCATGACGCCTGAAACATTTGCAGCCCTTGCCGCTCAAGGCTTTAATCGCATCCCCGTGGTACGCGAAATTTTGGCGGACTTAGACACGCCGCTATCTTGCTACTTAAAAGTGGCACACCTGCCTTACAGCTATTTATTTGAGTCGGTGCAAGGTGGTGAGCAATGGGGGCGTTACTCCATGATTGGCCTGCCGGCGCGCACGATTTTGCGCGTTCAGGGTTATCAGGTCAGCTTAGAAGTCGATGGCAACATCACACAAACAGAAACCGTTGTTGACCCTTTAGCCTATGTTGAGCAGTTTCAAGCACGCTTTAAGGTACCAGAGCTTGATGGTTTGCCACGCTTTACCGGCGGCTTAGTGGGTTATTTTGGTTATGACACGGTGCGTTATGTTGAGCGCCGTCTGGCTGCTTGTACAAGGCCAGATCCATTAGCCACACCTGATATTTTTTTGATGGTCTCTGATGAGGTCATGGTCTTTGATAATGTCAAAGGCAAGTTGTATTTGATTGTCCATGCCGACCCTGCACAAGCCGATGCATTGTTGCTGGCTGAGCAGCGCTTAGATGCTTTAGTGGCTGGTATTCATGCACCACTTAAAACCGACCCGCAGCCAGCAAGCAAGCCGTTAACCGAGTCTGATTTTGTCTCCAGTTTTGGTGAGCAGGCCTTTAAAGCAGCGGTGAATACCGTTAAAGACTATGTGCTGGCTGGTGACGTGATGCAGGTGGTGCCGTCGCAGCGTTTAAGCGCGCCGTTTAGTCTGCCGCCGATACAGCTTTACCGTGCTTTGCGCCATTTAAATCCGTCACCCTATATGTATTTTATGCACTGCGGTGACTTCCATATTGTGGGTTCTAGTCCCGAAATTTTGGCCAGAGTTGAGCATGGTCAAGTGGCCGTTCGCCCGATTGCGGGTACCCGTAAGCGTGGTGCCACACCAGAGCGAGACAAGGCCTTAGAGGCTGAGTTGTTAGCGGACCCGAAAGAGATTGCCGAACATTTAATGCTGATTGATTTAGGTCGCAATGATGTTGGCCGTGTGGCTGAGATTGGTCAGGTGCGCGTCACCGAACAAATGGTGGTCGAGCGTTACTCTCATGTCATGCACATTGTGTCGAATGTGGAAGCAACGCTAAAGCCGGGTGTGACCTCGTTAGACGTATTAAAAGCGACGTTACCAGCAGGCACTTTATCTGGTGCGCCTAAAGTGCGCGCGATGGAAATTATTGATGAGCTTGAGCCAGTGAAGCGCGGCATTTATGGTGGCGCCATCGGTTATTTGTCATGGCAGGGTGCGATGGATACCGCGATTGCGATTCGCACGGCGGTGGTGAAAGACGGCGTGATGCATGTGCAGGCCGGTGCCGGTGTGGTAGCGGACTCTGTGCCAGAGCTTGAATGGATGGAAACGCAAAACAAGGCGCGTGCATTGATGCGGGCGGCTGAATTAGCCAGTCAATTGACCAATACAGATGGCAGATTTTCATGCTCTTGATGATCGATAATTACGACTCGTTCACTTACAACCTGGTTCAGTATTTTGGTGAGCTGGGTGAAGATGTGCGGGTGTATCGCAATGACGAAATTAGCCTAGAGACTATCGAAGCATTAGCGCCTACGCGCATGGTGATTTCGCCAGGGCCTTGTACGCCCAACGAAGCCGGTATTTCTATGGCTGTTATCCAGCGCTTTGCAGGCAGAATTCCGCTACTCGGTGTGTGCTTGGGGCATCAAAGCATAGGTCAGGTGTATGGTGGTGATGTGGTGCGCGCCCGTCAGGTTATGCATGGCAAAACCTCACCCATTTATCACCATAATGTCGGCGTATTTCGCGATTTAAATAATCCGGTAATGGCTACACGTTATCACTCACTGGTGGTTAGCAAAGAGACTTTGCCTGACTGTTTAGAAG
>CAYYWS010000132.1:0-5395 GCA_964473955.1 uncultured Paraperlucidibaca sp.
TAAACGCTACAAATGTCTAAATAAAGCGGTTTAATTTTGATCAGTTTCTCCCAGCAGCAATTACCCATCATCACGTCATAATATTTACGAAAACGTTTCAACAGAGCTGAAAAGCCCACCTGCGATATAGCCTATAAAGTAGTCCAGCATTTGGTTTGGTTGATTACGTAGAATGTGCTCGACGCCTTCTGTGGGAGAGCTTGTTAGTAGACTGACGTCAGCAAGACCATGGATAAGCGTATTTACCGCCAAATACATTTGAAACACCATCATAGTGCTTGGTTTGCCGGGATTTAGGACTAACAGCGCTTGTAAAAAATGGCTGAAATAGGGTTGTACGGCATGGACCAATAACTGCTGACCTTGTCCACCTTCTTGCCAAGTTAATCGAGACATAAATTTGATAGCAATGTGACCTTCTCGACTGTGCCTGTCGAGTCTAATGAAAGGCCTACAAATTAGTTCGGTTAGTGCGTGTGGAGTCCAGCTGGTGGGTTGTTTGCTTTCAAATTCGGCGATTGATAACGCCATCTCCGGTTCTAGTATTGTATTAACATAAGCCAAAACAGCTTCAACAAGTCCTTGTTTATCTTCGAAATAGTACTTAATTGCCGACTGATTGTGCTGGCCAGCATTGGCAATAATAGTTCTCAGTGACACGCCGTTTATGCCATAGGTTGCAAACGCAGCTAATGCAGACTGAATTAGCGCTTGTTGTGCTTGTGGATTATCGGGTGTTGAGTTTTTTCTAGTCATGAGTGTCCTTGATTTACGTTAGAACTTAAGTTACTTTAATTGTAAGTTTAGTGCAAGTGCATTAAATTGAGTTGCCAAAGGATAGAATAATGATAAAAAAAGCGCTCTGTTTGACTTTGTCACTCTCATTCACTCTGTTGTTGGCTTGTGGCAGCTCAAATGAAAAAAGTGCTGCTCTGTCGTCACGAACAGATGATGTTAGTGCTAAAGCGGTCGATACATCAGCCATTGGCGGTTTAGGTTGCGCCTGGCAGGCAGCCTCACAAGCCGATTTTGCCAATATTGCTTTTCCAGATGATGCTGCACGGTATTGGGTGGCTTTGGTGCCAGTAACACCAAGCAGCCGTATTCGTATTGATGGTCGTTTTCCCGACGCTCGTTATTTTTCGTTTAATAGTTATGATGCGGCACTAAGGCCAATGGATGCTATTGCGGACACTGAGGTCATTCCTGATCGTGGTGCACTAAATCCCTTTAGCGTTAACAGTGTTGCCCCCGGTGGCCAATATAGTGCGTTCCTAGCTTATGGTGAGGTGCCAGAAGCACGTGAGGCAGGTACTTTTTACGCAGGCAGTGTAGGCCTAGGTCCATTAAGTCTACCTAACAGCTTTTTGGTACCTATTCTCTATCGTGTTTACGTTTCTAAAACCGGTGAAAATTTTGACGGTGGAGTGGGTTTGCCACTATTAACCATCGAAAGTTTGAACGGTGAGCAGGCCTATACCTTGCCGACCTGCAACGAGCCAATTTTGCCTAGCTTTGGCGGAGCTTTGCCGGACTTAGGACTGAATGCCTTGCTGTTAGGGCTTGATTATCCGGATGAACTACTGCCGCTACCATTCCCTACGGCTTCTTATCCGCCTAAAACACAAGTTTTTTATGGTCTACCAGATACGGCAATTAATATTGCCGCCAATGTAGTTCCCGCCATACGGCAGCTACCTCTTGATCGTTTACCGAGCACTGGTGGAGGCGGTTTCTTAAGTAATATCCATAACGCCTACACCACAACTGCATTTGATCGTAGCCATGGCAATTTGTTCTTGTTGCGAGCAAAAGCCCCTTCTTGGCGTGGCGCCGGAAATGTTGGATTTAATGATGAGCAGGTGCGTTATTGGTCAATTTGCCAAAATGAATTTGTCACTCAGCGTTTTACCGCATGTGCACTTGATGAAAAAACACCATTAGATCAAGAAGGCTACTTCACGGTTGCCGTTTCCGATCCAGCTGACCGACCACAATTTGCAACAAATGATAATGCGATTACATGGCTGCCTTGGGGACCTTTCCCTGATGGTTTATTGCTTTATCGTCAAATGTTGCCGCATTCAAGTTTTGTAGAGGCCATTCAGAATGTTCCAAAAGGCCAAGATTTGGTCGACGTTATGAAGGACTTTTCACCACAAGCGACCTATTGCCGTCGTGAAGTTTTTGATGAGCCTGGGCTGACGCCGCGCCAACGCTTTGAGCGCTGTGAACAAGATCAAATTTTAAATCAATAATGCGTGATAATTATGAAAAATAAGATTGTAGGAATATTGGCATCAACATTTCTTGTCGTTGGCTGCGGTAGCGGGACAGACGATTTGTCATCTGATAATGCGGCGCGTGTTATTGAGTCGGCTCAGCGCTGTGGCAACTCACCACCCCAAGTGGTATCGACTCCTAGTTGTACCACGCCTAGTTCGGCTGATGGTTTTGAGCCGCCATGCAACCCACATTTAGCTCAAAACGCTTGGTCTGCCAGTCATAGAAACAACTTTGCACAAGCATCATCACCATTGCCTGGTGTAACCACGCCAGATCAAGTCAATATTGATCGCGTGGCGTTTCCGGCAGCACCGATTGTGCTGAATTTTAGTGAGGCTGATCACCGTGGAGGCAAGGCTGTATGGGCTTCGACGGTTGGTTTTACCGGCGAGATCGTCAAACTTAATGCGGACACTATGACGCTGATTGAGCGTTTTGTGCCATCCGAGGGCGGCGCAATTTCAACCAGCGGTGCGTATAACTTATTAGACCGTGATCAAAACTTAATCGTTGGGCAGTCCAGTGCATTGCAAGTATATGGCGATAAGGTTCCGGGTGATCGCCTTTCAGGTATTGCTCAGCTAGCCAATTTTACTTTGCCGGCAAGTGCTCGCTGTGGTCAGCGTGAAGATGAGCTGGTTGGCATCACCATGTTGCCCGATGGCCATGTCGCATTCGCTACCAAACTGGGCATGGTAGGCGTAGTGCCGCGACAGCCCGAAGCAATGTGTGCTGAAACATTGCAAGTCTTGTCTATTAATGGCGATGCCGCCTGTAACGATTCAGCCATTGCAGATGCTGATTTAGAGCAAGTGTCTAACTCCATTGCCGCTGATGAAACCAGTGCAATTTATGTGGTAACTAGTGGTGCTCAATACCGTATTAATTGGGACGGCAACACATTGCGCCAACAATGGCGAGCGAGTTATGAAGGCGCAGGCAACTCTGGCGCCGGACGTTTGGGCGGTGGCTCAGGCTCTACGCCCAGCATAATGGGTAATCCTGGTCAGCGTGATCGTTTTGTGGTTATCACCGATGCACAACCACTTATGCATTTAGTGCTGATGTGGAAAGACAATATCCCCTCTGATTGGCAGCCGATAAAGCCAGGCCGTGATCGTCGTATTGCCTGCGAAATCCCAGTGAATTTTGGTGACGACACCTTAACCGAGAGCTTGTCAGAACAATCGGTTTTGGTGCGAGGTTATGCATCTGTTGTAGTTAACAATAAAATGAAATTAGATGCTTTGTTATCCCAAATTCCCGCACAAGCTCAGCCGTTTGCTCAGTTGTTATCAGGTTTGTCATTTAATCGGCCGAGTGGCTTACAGCGTATCGACTGGGATCCAGTTTCACGCAGTTGTAAAACGGTTTGGGGCAATCCTGATATTAGTATTCCCAATGGCATTCCAACCATGAGCGCAAAAACCGGTCAAATTTTTGGGATAGGCTCACGTACGGTAAATGGCTTGGACTTTTGGACCTTAGAGTCGGTTGATTTTGCAACAGGGCAGTCTAAGTTTCATATCACCTCCACACCGTACCCAACCGATAATAGTTTTTATGCGGCTACAACCATTGGGCCAGACAATAGTGTGTGGACCGGTACCTTTGGTGGTGTGACTCGTTTTCAAAATTGTGTCAGCGGAGAGCAGTGTGGAAAACGTACGTTGCTTCAGCTTGATAAACACATCCCGTTTTCAGCTTTGATGCCGTGACAAAATTTAATTAAGGGCTAGTGATCGGTTTTATACTGATCGCTAGTTCTTCATAACTTGTTAAGCTTGTGCCCCGCTTATAAGACTGTTTAACCCATGCGCCTCGATAAATACATTGCCCAAACCACGGATCTATCACGCGCCTTAGTGAAGGTGGCTTTAAGAAACAAACGCGTGATGGTCAATGGAGAGATCACCAAAAGCGCCAGCTTAGTTGTTGGCTCAAATGATACGGTTCAGCTAGACGGCAATACGCTTAGCGCTGCAGGACCGCGTTATTTCATGCTGAATAAACCTGCCGGATATGTCTGTGCAACTATCGATAACGTTCACCCTACGGTGCTTGAGCTGCTCGACGAGCCTAATCGGCAAGTGTTACACATTGCCGGCCGTCTCGATATCGACACCACAGGCTTGGTGTTAATCACCGACGATGGCCCGTGGAATCATCGTGTGACAGCACCGAAAAGCGAGTGCGCAAAGACCTATTATGTGACGTTGGATACCGATTTAGTTGAGGACGCTGAGGAGCGCCTTCAGGCTGGCTTGCAGCTGCATCATGAAAAGCAGCTCACTAAGCCTGCTACGTTAGAACGGCTTTATAACAATGAAGTGCGCCTGACGATATGCGAGGGCAAGTACCATCAAGTCAAAAGGATGTTTGCTGCACTCGGTAATCGCGTGGTTGGTCTACACCGTGAGCGCATCGGTGATATCGTACTTGATGATGCGCTGGCGTTGGGGGAGTACCGTGCCTTGACCGAAGCGGAGATCAATAGCATTAGCTAAGTAATTAGCGCGAAAAAGCCAGCTCTAAAACGACAAAACCCGCGAAGCGATTAGCTTTGCGGGTTTTGAAATTTGGTAGGCACAAGCAGACTCGAACTGCTGACCCCCACCATGTCAAGGTGGTGCTCTAACCAACTGAGCTATGCGCCTTCGGGGTAGGCGCGCATGATACTCAAGTGCGCCTACCGATTCAACTGGGTTTTAACCCATATGAATAAAAGCTAACTTATTGCCGTCTAAATCGCGAATATAACCACCATAAAATGTCGGCATACGCTCGCCTGGCTTGCCTTCGCAAGTGGCGCCAAGGCTAATCGCTTTGGCATAGAGGGCATCTACGTTTTCGCGTGAGCCGGCAGGGATGGCAATCATATTGCCGTTGCCAGGATGGGCTGGTTCTTGGTTGTGCGGAACACAAACGGAAATCATGGGTTTGCCCATTGATGGGCCAATTAAGGCCAAACGACCAATATCGACCAAAATTCTGGCTTTAAAATCACTTAAGAGTTCTAAATAAAAGGCTTTGGCTTTTTCGATGTCATTGGTGCCAATGGTGACATAAGCGATCATGGTGAAGTCCTTATATTGAGTGTTGCGGTGGT
>CAYYWS010000133.1:0-1845 GCA_964473955.1 uncultured Paraperlucidibaca sp.
TAGCCCCACGCTGACAACAGCGTTAACGAGAGCCGAGCAAAATGACGAATCGAGCGAATCGCCCCTGGTACAAACAGTTTTGGTTTTGGTTTGTGTTTGGCCTGCCACTTATTGCAGTGATTTCCACACTTAATTTTGTTTATTTGGCCGTGTCCAATCGAGATGATGTGGTGCGAGACAATTGGTATGCGGAAGGCAAAGCCATTAGTCAACGTTTTGCCTTAGAACAACAAGCCACCGATTTGGCCATTCATGCTGATGCTCGTTTTGATGATGTTACCGGCGAGGTCTTTGTTCGAGTTAGTGCCAACAAGCCGATAGAGTCTCCGACGCTGGAACTGAACTTTCAGCATGCAACTCTGAGCAACCGCGATCAGTTCTTAACCTTGCAACGGGTTATGGGTAACGACTATCGAGCACAGTTAGATAGCACACTGGCCGGCACCTATCATGTTGAGTTATCGGACAAGGAATGGCGTCTTGTTGCAACAAGACGGTTTCCAAATGGCGATACATTTACACTAGACGCTCAGTAATCATGTCCTCTGTTGCCATCGCTACGCATTGTTATCATTGCGGCTTACCCAACCCACAAGATGGTGCCATCGTTCGCTATCAAACGGTGGTTTTGGGTAAGCCACGTGATTTTTGTTGCCCCGGCTGTGTTGCGGTGGCGCAGTGTATTGTTGAAGGTCAGCTTGAGGGTTATTACCAAGAGCGCGACGGACTGAATCCAACAGCGGCACAACCTGTGCCGGACGAGCTACTACAACGATACGATCACCCCGTCATACAACAAGACTTTGTTCATCGCGAAGGCCGTTATGCTTGCAGCGACTTAAGTCTAGAAGGCATTAGCTGCGCCGCCTGCGCCTGGTTGATTGAACGCCGTTTAAGCCAAGAGCCTAATGTCGTTCAGGCCTCGGTCAATTTAAGCAATCACCGCCTGCGTATCGTTTGGGATGATGACCAGCAGCCACTCAGTCAACTTTTAGCCATTGTTGAAAAAATTGGTTATCGCGCTCGCCCTTTTCAGCCAGACAGTCATGCCGCGCAATTACGCCGTGACTCACGCCGACAGTTAATGCGTGTAGCGGTTGCTGGTCTCGGCACCATGCAGGCCATGATGTACGGCATGGGCTTATACCTAGGCGCATTTCAAGGCATTGCCGATGAGCATCGTGATTATCTGCGCTGGATTTCAGGCTTAATAACCACCCCGGTTTTTTTCTATGCCGGCTGGCCGTTTTATCAAGCAGCCGTCAAGGCACTGCGTGCCCGCACACTCACAATGGACGTGCCAGTATCAATCGCCTTAATCATGGCATTTATTGCCAGTTGGATTGCCACCATTAGTCAAAGTGGAGAAACCTATTTTGACTCGGTGTGCATGTTTATTTTCTTTTTATTAAGTAGTCGATATTTAGAACTAAAGGCGCGACAACGAGCGGGTGAAACAGCGGCTAGCTTAATGACATTGACACCGCAACTGACTCATCGGCAAGCAGACGATGGTCAGTGGCAGCTAACACCGGCCAGTGAGCTGCAAGTTGATGATGTCATCTTAATTAATGCTGGTGAGACAGTACCCACTGACGCCACCCTGATTGATGGTGATGGCAGCGTTTCTGAAGCATTACTAACCGGCGAACCCATTCCCGTTAAAAAGTCCATCGGCGACCACTTGATTGGTGGCAGCATTAATACCGACCAACCGCTGAAAGCACGCGTCACTCAAGTGGGTCGCGACACGCTGTTGGCAACACTGCAACAGCTGCTGGCGAGAGCCTTGTCAGAAAAACCCTTGGTTGCCCAGCGTGCAGATCAAATGGCACATTTTTTTGT
>CAYYWS010000133.1:1945-5345 GCA_964473955.1 uncultured Paraperlucidibaca sp.
ATTGTGTTTGATAAAACCGGCACTCTGACCGAGGGGCGTTTTAGTGTCGACAACGTCGAGCTGCTGTCTGATATGGGACGAGAGCAGGCCTTGAGCATAGTCGCCGCGCTCGAAACTGGCAGTGCTCACCCCATTGCCAAAGCGCTGCAGCAATTAGCAACACAAGAAGGCATTACACCCGCAGCACTTGACCACCCCGCACAGCAACATGCCGCTGCTGGCGTGAGTGGCGAAATTCAAGGCCAGCTTTATTTGTTAGGCCACGCAGCTTTTGCGCTTAATCAGGATGACACTCAGGATCAGCAACTCACCTTATGGCTAACAAATGCCCAGCATGCGCCCTTATTAAAAATCACCTTGAGTGATCAAGTTCGCCCTGAAGCCGCCCCAGTTGTTGCAGCAATTCATGAGCGTGGGCTCACCACATGGATTATGTCCGGTGATCAATCACAAGTACCGCAGCAGCTTGCTCGCGAACTGGGCATCAGTCATGTACAAGGCGGCATGTCGGCACAAGATAAACAAGAGGCCATCGCTAAACTGCAGGCAGATGGTGCCATTGTAATGATGGTGGGTGATGGTATTAATGATGCACCTTGCTTAGGTCAGGCCCATCTGGGTGTTGCCATGAGCTCGGGAACTGACCTCGCGCAAACCAGCGCCGATGTGGTGTTACTCGGCGATCGACTCGCCGCCTTAATCCCAGCACTGGCACTGTCGAAGCGCACCGCAGCCATTATTAAACAAAATTTACGTTGGGCTATTATGTATAACTTAGCGATTTTGCCCCCCGCTGCCATGGGCTATGTGCCACCATGGTTGGCAGCGTTAGGCATGTCGCTTAGTTCACTGGTGGTGGTATTAAATGCCCTGCGCTTACGGAGAGCGCGCTAATGGAAGTGATTTATTTATTAATCCCACTAAGTCTGATGTTCTTAGCACTATCGGTTTGGTTCTTTTTATGGGCCATGAAAACCGAGCAATACGAAGACTTAGATGGCCCTGCTCATAGCATCATTTTGGATGATCGCGAGGCACGTTTTCAGCAAAAAAAAGCCAGCGAAGCAAAAACAGTGACGCCAGAGCAAAACAGCGAACATGATTGATTTTAGCTGGATCATCAGCGCCTTTTTAATGGGACTTTTGGGTGGCACACACTGCGTTGGTATGTGTGGTGGGCTCAGTAGTGCATTCACCTTCGCACTGCCACCCCAAAACCGTGTTGGCTGGCGCCTATTGGCTTGGCAGTTGCTCTATAACAGCGGGCGTTTAAGTACCTACGCACTATTGGGCTTGTTAGCAGGTGGCCTACTGTTTGCACTGCCCACCCCCGACGCGGGCAAACAAGTCATACGCCTGTTAGCCGGTTTATTCATGGTCATGTTAGGGGCGTATTTAGCGGGTTGGTTTCAAGCACTGGCACAAATTGAGCGTATTGGTGCACCTATTTGGAAAGCACTGAGCCCGCTGCGCCAGCGACTATTTCCTATTACCCATCCAGGCCAAGCGGTATTTGCCGGCATGGTCTGGGGCTTATTACCTTGTGGGCTGGTTTATTCAGCCATGGCCCTAGCCGCCACTCGCGGCCAACCAACCGAGGCTGCTTTTGTGATGTTGGTCTTTGGCCTTGGCACATTGCCCACCTTGCTGATTACTGGCACTGCCGCCAGCCAAGTACGTCACTTTTTACAACGCCCTAGCACTCGCCAAACGGCAGGTATGCTGGCGATTTTATTTGGTCTTTGGACCATCTTAGGCTTATTTACTGGTCATATGGATCATGCTGATAAGGCTCATCACGAGCCAGCCACAATGGATTCCACAGACCATCACCACCATCATTAGACGGGAACATCTTGGCATCTCACTAGTCCTCAGTTAGTCTGGTCATCCAGATAGTTTTTGAGTGATTATTCATGCAGTTATCATCTCGTTTTCTATTGTCATGTGTGTTGTTAACAAGTTCATTCTTTGCACTGCCTGCACAAGCTAGTGTTGGTGCATGGCTG
Organism: uncultured Paraperlucidibaca sp.; assembly: GCA_964473955.1. Taxonomy (GTDB): domain Bacteria; phylum Pseudomonadota; class Gammaproteobacteria; order Pseudomonadales; family Moraxellaceae; genus Perlucidibaca. Next base: position 3,955 of record CAYYWS010000133.1, read on the forward strand.
CAAGAAAAAGCACTTGGGCTAGAACAGTCGTTAGCCGATCTTGAGCGTCGCAACATCCAAATTGATGACCATCTTATTCCAACCTTTGTGCGCAATTTAGACAGCGATGAGCCCTGTGCTATTTTGGTACACGGCTTTACAGCACGCGCGGCGCATTGGTTTCGCTTAGCCCGTCATTTACCTAAAGAAAAATGTGTTGTTGCTATGGATCTTGCTGGCTTTGGTGAGGCCACCTTTCATGCCGATGGTGCCTATGACGCGGCCAGTCAGGCTCACCGTATTGCTAAGCTAATGCAGACACTGGCACTAAAACAGCCAGCCGATGTGATGGGCAACTCTATGGGTGGATACATCATTGCTCAATTAGCCGTTTTGCATCCAGAACTAGTTAATAGCCTGACGCTACTGAATGCCTCCGGTGTTAGCAGCCCAGAGCCAAGCACCTTGGCCAAACAAATTGCGGCCGGTGAAAATGGTTTTTTTGCTACCGACTTAGAAGGTTTTGAGCAATTTTATGCCATGACCATGAGTGAGCCGCCGTTTGTGCCGGGCATTATTCGTGAAGCGGTGGGTCGAATGGCGATTAGCCGTATCAACCGTCACCAGTATATTTTCGAACAAGTTCGCACCACCGTAATGGACCATGATTTAAGTAAGATTAAGGCGCCAACACTGGTAGTCTGGGGTGATGAAGACCAGTTGTTACATGTCAGCATGACCCAAACTTGGCGCACAATTCCTAATTCGCGGGTATTTGTTTATCGGGGTATTGGTCATATGCCTCACTTAGAGCGGCCAAAACAAACCGCGAGCTTGTTTCAACGCTTTACCACCAAACAACTGTAATGGATAAAACCACGGAAATGTTGCCATGAAAATGTTGCGCTTAGCCTTAGTTCCAGCCATCACCACACTGCTGGCTTGTTCGCCTGCTGAAAGTCCTGATCGGCCTAATACCGGTTTGCGTCAAACAGTTGAAACCTGTCCACGTGGGGACATGCCGGAAGCGGTGGTTTGTCAGTTTTATCAATACACACTAACCGCTGTTGATGGCTTACCTAGCAATGCACAGCAGTCGACACTGGCACCATCACTATCTAGCCAATTAAGGCAACAACTCAACGCAGCACGTGACTATCAGCAACAACAGCAGAAAAAATTTCCAGATGTAGCTGCGCCCTTCTCTACTGGCGCACTGTTTAGTAGTCGTCATGAAAAGCCAGATCATTTTGAAGTTGCAGAAGTTGTGGTCAGCGAAGATGGAAAAACCAATGTATTGGTTAATTTCCACTATGAAGCGGGAGATCACCGCTGGCAGGACAGCATCGAATTAACGCGCGAAAATAACCGTTTTGTGATTAACGATATTGTGTTTAAAGCCAGCGAACATT
>CAYYWS010000134.1:0-5206 GCA_964473955.1 uncultured Paraperlucidibaca sp.
AAAACTTTAACCAGTATGTCGATCACTCAGTGGTCAGGATGGTAGGAACATGACGAACTTTGCACAGGCACAGATGATCGTTGCTGTTGATGTCGGCACATCGAAAGTGATCTGCCTTGTTGGGCAAATTAACCCCACAGAAAACACGCTGGAAATTATCGGTGTGGGTATGCGGCCGTCAAAAGGTATGCGCAAAGGCGTTGTGGTCAATATTGAGCAAACCATGGATGCCATTCATGGTGCGGTGGCTGAAGCCGAGCTGATGGCAGACTGCAAAATTCACTCAGCCTACATCGGCATTGCCGGCAGCCATATTGGTGGCCGCAACGCGCAAGCGGTAGTCGCCATTCGTGACGGTGAAGTTGCTCAGTCCGACATTGATCGTGTGATTGATGCCGCTAAGTCTGGCGCCAACCCAGTCGATAACCGCATTTTGCATGTGCTGCCACAAGAGTTTTTAGTGGATGACCAAGCCGATGTGCGTAGCCCCCTAGGTATGGCTGGTGTGCGTTTAGAAGGTCATATTCATGTGGTGACTTGCTCGGCTAATGCTGCTCATAACTTAGAAAAATGTGTGCGCGGGGCTGGCTTAGAAATTGATGCCATTGTGTTAGAGCAGGTGGCATCTAGCCATGCCGTGCTCACTGAAGACGAAAAAGAGCTAGGTGTTTGTCTGGTTGATATTGGTGGCGGCACCACCGACATCGCGGTGTTTGTGCGCGGCTCCATTCGCCACACTGCAGTGATTCCAATTGCCGGTGACCAGGTCACTAACGACATTGCAATGGCATTGCGCACACCAACACCTGCCGCTGACGAAATCAAAACGCGTTATGCCTGTGTTGTGCCACAGATGGTTGACCCAGAACAAACGATTAGTGTGCCTGGCATGGGTGATCGTCCAGCACGCACGTTGGCACGTCAGACGCTGTCAGCAGTGGTGGAGCCACGTTACGAAGAGCTCTTTAGTCTGATTCAGAATGAGTTAGATCGTTTTGGTTTGTCCGAACAATTAGCGGCTGGTGTGGTGCTAACCGGTGGCTCGGCAAAAATTGAAGGTGCAGTGCAATTAGCGGAGTCAATTTTCCATCTGCCGGTACGCATTGGCATGCCCAAGTCTTTAAAAGTGGGTGGCATGGACGAACTGTTAAAAAATCCAATTTATGCCACAGGCATTGGCCTGCTGATGTATGGACGTCAGCAAATTTCTCAGTTCCAAGCAGTAACGCCACGCAGAAAGAAACAAGTCAATGAAGCCGATGGTTTTGGCTTGATGTCGCGAATGCGCGGCTGGTTTCAAAACAGTTTTTAAGTTGTTCGTGTTCGCACGAATAACTAAATGCGACATCAGGGAGATGTCGGTATTGGGCAGGAAGCCTTCACGGCAAATATGAACACAGACGGAACCCGTTAGGGTTGGAGAATTAAAATGACGAATATTTTTGAGTTTGCTGACAATGCTGGTGAGTTAGGCACTGCAGTTATTAAAGTAATTGGTGTCGGTGGCGGCGGCGGCAACGCTGTTGAGCACATGGTGCGCAGCAATGTTGAAGGTGTCGACTTCATTTGCGCCAATACCGACAAACAAGCATTAACCAAAATGACCTCGAAAACATTGCTGCACTTAGGTGATGGCATTACTCGTGGGCTAGGTGCTGGTGCTAATCCAGAAATTGGTCGTCAGGCCGCAGTTGAAGATCGTGACCGCGTGAAAGAAGTGTTGGCAGGCGCTGACATGGTGTTCATCACTGCCGGTATGGGTGGCGGCACTGGTACAGGTGGTGCACCGGTTATTGCGGAAGTGGCACGTGAAATGGGTATTCTGACCGTCGGTGTGGTCACCAAACCATTTCCGTTTGAAGGTAAAAAGCGACTGGATGTGGCTGATCAAGGTGTTGAGGCGTTATCGCATCATGTTGATTCATTAATCACCATTCCTAACGGCAAGCTGCTGCAAGTACTGGGCAAAGTGTCATTGGTTGAAGCCTTCCGCGCTGCCAACAATGTGCTGCAAGGTGCGGTACAGGGTATTGCTGACATGATCCTGCGTCCTGGCTTGATCAACGTCGACTTTGCTGACGTTCGCACAGTAATGTCCGAACAAGGCCTAGCGATGATGGGTACTGGTTCGGCTAAAGGTGAAGAGCGTGCACGTATTGCCACTGAAATGGCAATTCATAGCCCGCTGTTGGATGACGTGCAGTTAAAAGGTGCACGTGGTGTGCTGGTATCGATTGCCGCTAACGAAGGCTTAGGTCTGGATGAGTTCTCTACCGTGGGTGATATCGTTGCTGAGTTTGCATCTGAAAGTGCAACCGTGGTGATTGGTACTATTTTGGACGAAACCCTAGGTGATGAAATTCGTGTCACAGTTGTTGCCACTGGTTTGCCTAAATTGGCAGCACGTGCGCAGGCTCGCCCACAAGGCATGAGCTTGGTGCAATCTGCTGTAGCTGCTGCACCGGTTGCGGTCAGTGTTAACCATGAGCAACAAGTGGTAAATGGCCAGTCAGTGGTAAATACCGTGCAACAAGACCCCTATGCCAACTTTGATACGCCTGCTTATATGCGTAACAAAAAGCCGGTGTCGGATGCGCGTCGGGCAGACATGAATTTGCTGAATATCCCAGCATTTTTACGTCGCCAAGCGGATTGAGCTTAGAGTAGCTGTCTGGTAGGATGGCGTATCTCTGAAATAAATTGTAACAAATGCTCAAACAACGCACGGTTAAACAGGTTATTCGGGCCAGTGGCATTGGTTTGCACAGTGGCGAGAAAGTTTTGCTCGCGCTGCGACCTGCGCCGCCCGATACAGGAATTGTGTTCCGTCGCACAGACCTGGATCCCCCGATAAACGTGCCTGCACAAGCAGAGCTGGTGCGTGAAACCATGATGTCTTCCAGCCTTGTTGCTGGCGAGGTCAAAGTGGGAACGGTTGAGCACTTGATGTCGGCACTTGCGGGCCTTGGCATTGACAATGCCGTGATTGATGTCAGCGCCCCCGAGATTCCGATTATGGATGGCAGTGCTGGGCCGTTTGTATTTTTAATACAAGCGGCTGGTATTGTTGAGCAAGATGCGCCAAAACGTTTTGCGCGTATCCTGCGTCGTATTGAAGTCCGTGATGGCGACAAGATCGCTGCTTTTGAGCCTTACAACGGCTTTAAAGTGTCATTTACGATCGACTTTGATCATCCTGCTTTTCATGCTGATCACCGCTGGGCAACAGTCGATTTTTCCACCACTGCTTATGTTAATGAAGTGAGTCGTGCTCGTACCTTTGGTTTCTTGCGCGATATTGAATACCTGCGTGCTAATAATTTAGCCAAAGGTGGCAGTATGGATAATGCCATTGTGGTCGGTGATGAAGGCATCATGAATACTGAGGGTCTTCGTTATGACGACGAATTTGTGCGACACAAAATGCTTGATGCGATTGGTGACCTCTATTTATTTGGTCATAGTATTTTGGGTGCATATGAAGGTTATAAGTCGGGTCACGCATTAAATAATCAGTTGTTGCGTGCCATGTATGCCAACCCAGATGCTTGGGAATTGGTCACTTTTGACAATGAACTCGAAACGCCTATCAGTTATGTGAAAGCCGATTTGGCACATTGATTGCTGATTTTTTAATCAATAAGCTGCTGACTTCAAACGATTTTTTCTATTTTTGTGGAACAAATATTGTTCCACAAATCACTTTTCCTTCAAGTCCGTTTGTCCGCCATGACTTGCCAAGCGTAGCAATAATTCGCTAAGCTGCGGATCTGACAAAGATTTAGCTGTATTTTTCAGGTGTTTAATTGTGTTTGGACTCAATCGCTCGCGCTGTTTTGCAAGTGGTTTTGTCACCACAGGTTCGGCTTGGATTGCTGTGTTAGTCACCACGCGCAACTTGCGAAGACTGGCAAAAACACCATGAGATTGCAGTTGTTGCACCACGATTTTGTTCAGATAGCGCAGCTGACTGGCTGTTGTTTGATTATCTGTGCATACCGTTAACGTGCCATCATGAAAAGACGCTAATTGGCAGGATGCCCTCAGTGTGGAGTCCACCGCAGACTGCCACGCTTCCATGTGTTCGCGACGCAGTGAATTGCGTAATAAAGGACTCAAACGGTTTGAGCCCAAGATCATAGAAAGCGACACAGGTTTTTGATAGCGCATGATGGGACCTAAATTTAGCGATGTTGTTGAGTATGACGACTCGCTACATGAGGTGAAAGTGAATGTTTAATATTATGTATTACAGTCGAAAGCTTGGACGAACCAAGACACTGCAAGTGAGACCAAAGGTACTCGCTGGCGTTATTGCTGGCGTTTTTTTGTTTTCAACCAGTGTCGGCGCAGTAGGTTTTTGGTTGTCTGCATCACTCAATACACCAACAGTAGCTAAAGCTCAGATGTCGGCTGAAGAGCGTGCTAAACAAGATGAATTAGCGGCAATGTCTGCTCGACTTGCTGATATTCAAGCGCAAATGATGCGTTTGGATGCCCTCGGTGCGCATGTGGCCGAAAAAGCAAAAGTTAAAGGTGATGAGTTCGATTTTTCTAAGTTGCCGCCCATGGGTGGCCCAGAAGAAGCCATTCAGATTGATGTTGATCCCGTGGCGTTGGAGCGTAAATTAAGCTTGCTGAATGAAGAACTTAGTTATCGTGAGCTAAAGCTTAAGGCTTTAGACCGCTTTTTACAGAACCAGCGTCAAGCGTCAGTTGATTTAGATAATATGCCGGTGCGTAATGGTTATATAACATCGCGTTTTGGTTATCGTAGTGATCCCTTTACAGGTCGTACATCTTTTCATGGCGGTATCGATTTTGCCGGTCCAGATGGAACTGATATTTTCACCGTGGCTGATGGTGTTGTGATTAAAGCGGGCTGGCACAATGGTTATGGCAATATGGTCGAAATCGATCATGGTGATGGCCTGGTAACTCGTTATGCCCATGCCAAGTCTTTGGTGGTGAAAGAGGGTGACGTGGTTAGCAAGGATCAGTTGATTGCCTACATGGGCACAACCGGTCGTTCCACTGGTGTGCATTTGCACTATGAAGTGCTGAAAAACGGACGCCAAATTAACCCATCGCAGATCATGAAATTTGCTAAGCGTTAATTAAATTTAGCAATGAATGAAAAGCCGACCTCACAGTCGGCTTTTTTGTTGGCAGAAAGTAGGTAGAATGTTGCGCTTGTTGTAATCAA
>CAYYWS010000135.1:0-2323 GCA_964473955.1 uncultured Paraperlucidibaca sp.
CAGGAATACTGCCGCGATGCTCAATGGTTAGGTAACTAATACATTTGCCAGCATCGAGTTGAAATGGCGCAACAATGGCCTTGGTTGGGCATATGTCGATGCACGCCTGACAGCTGCCGCAGTGACTGCTGACAGGCGCATCAATGGGTAGTGGCAAATCAGTAAATAACTCGCCTAAGAAAAACCAAGAGCCGGCTTGTCGGTTGATGACCACGGTATGTTTGCCGATCCAACCTAATCCAGCCTGACTAGCCACGGCTTTCTCTAACACGGGTGCAGAATCGACAAAGGCGCGGTAACCAAAGGGGCCTGCAGCTTGGCTAATTTTATCGGCTAGTTGTTGTAAGCGGCGGCGGATTAGTTTGTGATAATCACGGCCTAAGGCATAACGTGAGACATAGGCAAGATCGGGGTTGTTCAGTACTTCAAAGCAGCGCGGGTCGGCAGGCAAATAATCCATGCGCACACTGATAATGCGTTGAGTGCCGGGCACTAATTGATCTGGGTGGCAGCGTTTAGGCTCAGTCATCCATGCCATATCAGCGTGATGACCAGCCGCCAACCATCGTGCTAAATGCTGTGGGTGTTGACCTAGGTCGATATCACTAATGCCAGCTTGCTGGAAGCCGAGTTCTCGCGCCCAACGCTTAATGTCGTGCGCCATCGCTTCCATGTCATGCGCTGGCGGCGGTGAATTGCTAATATCGTGGCTGATGATTCGCTTCATGGCCGTCATTCTGCCATTCTTAACGTGCTCAAACCATGATCTTGGAGTCTGTCTGTGCTGCCAACGGCTAAGACCTTATCGCTGGATATCTTGCACGCTTTGCAGCAGCAACATTTTCCGCCCCGACCAGTTGATGCGCATAAGGGCATGTTTGGACCATTATTGTGTGTGGGCGGTGGTGTGGGCTTTAGCGGAGCCATTGTGTTGAGTGCGTCAACCGCGCTTAGATCGGGTGCGGGAACTGTACTGTTAGCAACCTCAGCACAAACAGCACAGGCAGCGTTTATGTATCAACCAGAGTTAATGGCGCGGGAAGTGCGTGATCGTGCCGATTTGTCTCCGTTGTTAGCGAAAGCAAAGGCGTTGCTAATCGGTCCTGGCTTGGGGCGCGATGACTGGGCGCGGGCATTATGGCCGGCACTGAATAATCATCTGCAGCCACAAGTATTAGATGCTGACGCCTTGTTCTGGTTGAGTGATAACCCAGACCAGCATGCCAATCGCATAATTACGCCGCATCCGGGTGAAGCTGCACGACTATTAAGCATGGACATAGCGCAGGTACAAGCAGACCGAGTGGGAAGTATTGTGCGTTTGCAGCAATTGGTGGGTGGTGTCGTCATCTTAAAAGGGGCGAATTCGTTGGTGTTTGATGGGGAGTCGCTATGGTTGTGCCCGTTTGGTAATCCAGGCATGGCTACGGCGGGTATGGGGGATGTGTTAGCAGGTTTAGCAGCAGCGCTATTAGCTCAAGATGTGCCACTCATGCCAGCAGCTTTGCTTGCCGTGGCTTGGCATGCGCTGGCGGCTGATCAGTTGGCACAACAATATGGTGAGCGTGGTTTGTTGGCGAGTGATCTGCCAAATGTTTTAAGGCGTTGGGTAAATCATGTTGAAGATTGAGTTGGCAGATGAGTCAGCGACGGTGGCATGGGGTCAGCGTTTGGGTTTGGCGGTAAAAACTGGCGGTGTGATTTATCTGCAAGGTGACTTAGGTGCGGGCAAAACCACATTCACGCGTGGGGTATTACGGGCGTTTGGACATGATGGTGCGGTAAAAAGTCCAACCTACACGCTGGTAGAGCCTTATCACTTTGGGGCGATAAACGTTTATCATTTCGACCTTTATCGTGTCGTTGACCCTGAAGAGTTAGAACTGATTGGTGTCCGCGACTATTTTAATGAGCAGGCGCTGGTGTTGGTCGAATGGCCATCCCGTGGCGAGCCACTGCTGCCCGCACCTGATTTAACGGTGAGTTTGACTCCCTCCTTAAATGGCCAAGGGCGATTATTGTCTGTGCAGGCGCATAGTGAAACTGGCCAAGGCTGGCTATTAGAGATAACCCAATAGAGGTAGTTAATGCGTTTTTTGCAGTCGTTAATCGCCTTCGCTTTTTGTTTAATGAGTGGCATCGTCAGTGCAAGTGAAATTGTCGGCGTACGTTCATGGGCTGGCCCAGACAGTACACGACTAGTGCTTGAGTTATCAGCGCCAATTAATTTTCGTGTTAGCGCGGATAGCACGCCTGGACGCCTTGTGGTGCAGCTGCCTAATGCGCGTACGCAATTACAAGGTCCGCGTTGGCCCACCAAAGA
>CAYYWS010000135.1:2423-5193 GCA_964473955.1 uncultured Paraperlucidibaca sp.
GGTGGTGTAGCGCCAGAGGCTGACAGCATGAGTGGTGTGCTGGCTGATCTGCTAATGGCGGGCACGCTAAAGCACAGTTTAGAAATGGGTAGTATTTTGCTGGCTTATATGGAGCCCGTAGTAGGCCGCCTGCATAGCCGTACGGTTCACCAAGCAGGTTTTGCGGTTTTACGTGAGCCGGGCATGGTTTCTTTATTGGTTGAAACGGGGTTTCTTTCTAATCTTGAGGAGGAAAAGCGTTTGGCCAATCCAGCTCATCAGCGCCGCGTTGCGGCATCAATTGGCGAGGGCATTATGCGTTTTTGCCGTGAGTTCCCGGTTGCAGGCAGCTATTTTGAGAAAAAATAAAGCGCAAATGACAAAAGAGTATTGAGCATGGCGCGAATTCAATTATTAGATGCGCAGCTATCCAACCAAATTGCTGCAGGTGAGGTTGTTGAGCGCCCTGCCTCTGTGGTTAAGGAGCTCATCGAGAACTCACTTGATGCGGGTGCTCGCAGCTTAGATATTCAAATTGAGCAAGGCGGCATAACACTTATTCGCATTCGTGATGATGGCGAGGGTGTCACTAAAGATGATCTAGCCTTGGCTTTGGCGCGTCACGCTACCAGTAAAATTCACCATGCCGATGACCTTGAGGCTGTTGCCACATTAGGCTTTCGTGGTGAGGCCTTGGCTTCCGTTGCCTCGGTGTCTCGTTTGACGATGACCTCTAGTACTGATGACTCAGGGCTGGCATGGTCGGTTAGGTCTGAAGGGAGAGATATGTCGGCGGTATTGGCGCCGGCTCGTCATCCACGCGGCACCACCTTGGAAGTACGCGACTTATTTTTTAATACCCCTGCCCGCCGAAAATTTCTACGTACCGAAAAAACCGAGTTTTCGCATTTAGAGGAAGTGGTTAGGCGTTTGGCGTTAACCGTGCCGCAGGTGGCATTTACGCTTAGCCATAATGGCCGAGTGTTATGGCAGCTTAAGCCCGCGCGTGATGAGCAAGAGATGTTGCGACGTTTATCGCAAGTGTGTGGTCCTGCATTTGTCGATGCAGCCCAGCCGCTATCGGTTCAAGTGGCAGGTGTTGAGTTGCAGGGTTGGCTGGGGCTGCCAACGTTTTCTCGCTCGCAAGCAGACTTGCAATATTTCTTCGTCAACGGCCGCATGGTCAAAGACAAAGTGGTGTCTCATGCTGTGCGTCAGGCCTATGCTGATGTGCTCTGCCATGGCCGGCACCCAGCCTATGTGCTGTTTCTAAATGTTGATCCTGCGTCGGTGGACGTAAATGTGCACCCAACCAAACATGAAGTGCGCTTTCGCGATCAGCGTCTTGTTCATGACGTTATCTTTCGCAGTTTGCATCGTGCTTTGGCCGATATGCGGCCGCAGACTGCCCCGGCCTCAATGACGGAACCACTGCCGGTGCAAACGGCAACAGCAATAACTGCTTCTCATGCCATGCCGACGCAGCAAGGTGGCTTGCAATGGGCGGCAACGCCGCCGTCACAAACGCAAGAGCAGTGGGCGGCCTATATAGCTCCACCAACCCAAACACCAATGCCTGAGAGCGCATCTGCTCCACCACCGTTGGGTTATGCTTTGGCGCAGTTGCATGGTGTGTATATCTTGGCGCAAAACGCTGAAGGTCTTATTTTGGTTGATATGCATGCGGCACACGAACGCATTGTTTATGAGCGTCTAAAACAAGCGCATGAAGGACAGGGCATTGTCCGTCAGCCGCTGTTAGTACCGATTAGTATGGCGGTGAGTGAGCGCGAGGCGGCTTTAGCAGAAAGCTCACGCGATATGCTGATGGAGCTGGGTTTGGAGGTGGATCGTGTTGGGCCCGAAACTTTGTTGATTCGTGGCTTGCCAAGTTTATTACCACAGCGTCAGGCAGAAGGCTTGTTGCGTGATGTTTTAGCCGATGTCTTGGCTCAGGGCAGTACTCGACGCATTCAAGAGTTGGCGAACACTTTGTTGGCCACGATGGCTTGCCATGGCGCCGTGCGGGCTAATCGTCAATTATCTATTGCTGAAATGAATGCATTGTTGCGGGATATGGAAGTGACTGAGCGTAGTGGGCAATGCAATCATGGTCGCCCAACCTGGACAAGTTTATCGATGACGGATCTTGATCGCCTGTTTTTGCGAGGGCGCTAGTGGTGAAAACGACATCGTTTGCGCGCGTGCTGTGCTTGATGGGGCCAACGGCTTCAGGCAAAACGGCTTATGCCATGCGGCTGGCGCAAGAAGCCAACTGCGACATTATCTCGGTGGACTCTGGGATGATTTATCGCGGTATGGACATCGGCACTGCCAAGCCCACTTTAGCTGAGTTACAGCAGGCGCCGCATCGCCTGATTGATATTGTCGATCCCGATCAAGCCTATTCAGCTGCCCAATTTCGTCAAGATGCCATAAAAGCGATAAATGAGATTATTGCCGCAGGCCGAACGCCACTTTTAGTGGGCGGCACCATGATGTACTTCAAAGTGCTGCGCGATGGCTTGGCGGAATTACCTGAGGCTGATCCAGTCATTCGTGCCCGCCTCGAGGCAGAAGCCAAAGAGTTTGGCTGGCCTGCTTTGCATCAACGCTTACAAAATGTTGATCAGCAAGCGGCTGCGCGTATTCCACCAATGGACTCACAACGCATCCAGCGTGCACTAGAAGTATGGGAGCAAACGGGGCAGTCGCTTTCAGCTTGGCATGCTCAGCAGAAAGCGGTTGAGCCACTGCCTTATGATATGCGCTGGTGTATTTTGTCGCCGCC
>CAYYWS010000136.1:0-3206 GCA_964473955.1 uncultured Paraperlucidibaca sp.
TGGTGGGCGATACTGGGATCGAACCAGTGACCCCTACCGTGTGAAGGTAGTGCTCTCCCGCTGAGCTAATCGCCCGGAAGTGACTTCGGCAGCGCTAATGCTACCGGAATCACAGGCTCAATTTCAACGAACCACAGACCGTCCTAAATAGCTGGTCGGTATACATTAGTTTATAATTAAGGCATTTACGATTTTTGGTGCTTAGAGCACCTACATGGTTGATGCCGATTTGAACAAGTATAAATTTGGCCCGTTTGCATTTCTTGTACTTATTTTACTGTGGCTTCCTGGTTGCACATCATTACCGTCACTTGAAGGACGTAGCGAAAGTAGGGCGTTAAACCTGCAAGATGCTAGACAAACCTCATTGGGTGGTACCTTCAGTGCACAGGTTGACTTACATCCGAGTAAGTCAGGTATTTACACCTTAGTCGATGCTTGGGATGCATTTGCTGCACGCCTTTTTTTGGCCGAGCGTGCCGAAAAAACTTTGGATGTTCAGTATTATATTTGGCAAAACGATAAGACTGGACACTTGATGCTGTCTGCATTGCAGGAAGCAGCCGATCGCGGTGTGCGTGTAAGGTTATTACTCGACGATTTGAATACCCGCCCACTTGAAGGTACGTTACTTCATCTGCACGCACATCCGAATATAGAAGTACGACTATTTAACCCGTTCATGCTGCGAAGCTCACGCATCTGGGGTTTCATAACCGACTTTAATCGCGCCAACCGCCGTATGCATAACAAATCCTTTACCGCAGATAACCAGGTCACTATCGTTGGTGGGCGTAATATTGGCGATGGCTACTTTGGTGCTGGTGATGGATTTTTATTTGCCGATTTAGATGTGCTCGCAATTGGCCCAGTTGTACAAGAAGTTTCGTTGGATTTTGATGATTTTTGGGCGAGTCAATCATCCTATCCACTTGATTTTGTAACAAATAAAGGAAGGCTGCGGCAGCGTTATGCGCCACAGCCTATCGCCGTCATGATGGCCACCCGAGCAGAAGTATATGATTACTTAAACACAGTGGTGGACACTTCCCATATGCAAGCAGTGCTAGACGGCACTATGTCGTTTGAATGGGCAAGCACCATTATGGTGAGCGACGATCCGGGAAAGGGTCTTGGTCATGCGAGTGATGGCCAGTTAATTACCCATCAATTGCGTAAAGCGATTGGCGAGCCTGAGCATTATTTTGAATTGGTTTCTCCGTATTTTGTACCAACTCGGGCAGGCACCGAGGCGCTCATTGGGTATGCAGAGCGGGGCGTGGAAATTACTATTCTCACTAATTCTTTGGCTGCAACTGATGTAGCTATTGTGCATGCAGGGTACGCTAAATGGCGTAAGCCTTTGCTTGAAGCGGGTATTCGTATTTATGAAATGCGACAGTTACCTAAAACTGGTGAATCAGAGTCTGATGATCGCTTGGTTCGCTTTGGTAGTGGTGCCGCAAGCTTGCATGCTAAAACTTTCGCGATTGATGGTAAGCGAGTATTTGTGGGTTCCTTTAATTTTGATCCACGATCGGTTGCGCTTAATACCGAGTTAGGCTTTGTGATTGAAAGCCAACGCTTAGCCCAGCGCATTGATCAAACTTTTTCTGAACGAATACCCCGCATGGCTTATGAGCTAAAGTTGTCGCCTTCGGGACGAATTAATTGGCTGGAGCGTAATCAAAATGAGGTTGTTATTCATGGAGTTGATCCAAATACGACCGTTTTAAAGCGTACGTTAGTGCGAGTACTGTCATGGCTGCCAATAGACTGGTTGTTGTAACCCATCAGAAGGTAGTGATTCCGACAGCGCTAATGCTGCCGGAATCACAGTCTTAATTTTAACGAACCACAGACCTTCCCAAGAAGTCGATTAACTCATTCATCGGTAAGTTCATCGACTCATCGTCACGACGGCCTTTGTATTCAATGGTGCCGGCATCCAAGCCTTTTTCACCCACTACCAAGCGGTGTGGAATGCCCAGCAGCTCGATGTCGGAAAACTTCACACCTGGGCGTTCGTTGCGGTCATCAAACAGCACGTCATAACCAGCGCGGGTAAGCTGTTCGTAGAGCTCAGTGCTGGCGGCTTTAATGCGTTCCGACTTTGGCCAGTTCATCGGCACCAAAGCGATTTGGAAGGGGGCAATAGCGTCGGGCCAAATAATGCCACGTTCATCATGATTTTGTTCGATGGCGGAAGCGATGACACGGGTAACACCAATGCCATAACAGCCCATGGTGACCACCAAAGGTTTGCCAGTTTCATCGAGCACTTTACAGCCCAGCGCTTCTGAATATTTTTGGCCAAGCTGGAAAATATGACCCACTTCAATGCCGCGTTTAATTTGCAGAGTGCCGCTGCCGCAAGGCGAGGGGTCGCCATTAACCACATTGCGAATATCGGCCACCAAGCTAGGCTCGGGCAGATCGCGGCCAAAGTTCACGCCGCTTAAGTGGAAGCCCACTTCATTAGCACCACAAACAAAGTTGCTCATCACGGCCACACTGCGGTCGGCAATGACAGTCACCGCGTTGCTAACCCCAACTGGGCCAATAAAGCCGGGAGGGCAGCCAAGGGTGTCGACAATTTCTGCTTCAGTGGCAAAACGGAAGCCGGCCAAGCCGGCTAGTTTGCAGGCTTTGATTTCGTTTAAGTCGTGATCACCACGCAGCAGCAATAAGAAAAAGCGCAACACTGGTGCGGCTTTGGGGTCGTCATTGGGCACCGGCGCCATCACCGCAATGGCTTTTACCGTTTGCGCTAGATCAATGCCTAACAACGCTGCAACATCGGCACAGGCGGTTTGTGTTGGTGTGCTAACACGTGTCATGTCGGCAGCAGCGGCGGCACGGGTGTGAGCTGGTGCTAGCGCTTCGGCCATTTCAATATTGGCGGCGTAGTCACTGCTGTCAGAAAACGCAATGTCGTCTTCGCCGCTGTCGGCTAAGACATGAAACTCATGCGAGCCAGTGCCACCAATCGAGCCGGTATCGGCCTGCACGGGGCGGAAGTTCAGCCCTAGGCGTTGGAAAATACGGCAGTAGGTGGCATGCATCAGGTCATAGGTTTCTTGCAGCGATTCGTGGTTAGCATGAAAGGAGTAGGCGTCTTTCATGATGAATTCACGTGAGCGCATGACACCAAAGCGTGGGCGAATTTCGTCACGGAATTTGGTTTGAATTTGGTAGAAGTTCAT
>CAYYWS010000136.1:3306-5186 GCA_964473955.1 uncultured Paraperlucidibaca sp.
AGCTGGTGCGAAATGACTTCGGCGTCGGCAGGGGTTTCACGAAGGGTAGCAAGAAGTAGGCGGCTGGCGCGCATGGGTGAGTCCTAGTTAATAACAAGAATAATGGTTGATTGTACGGGAGGCGATAGCATGTATGCCATGCTCTCGGTAATATGCGTGGCATTGTAAAAAAATAATTGAGGTTGAGATGAAGATGACTGCTGTTGAAGTCAATGACTTCATCTGTAAAGGAATCCCTGCGTTTGCAGATATGGGGTGTGAGGTCACCGAGGTGGCTTCTGATCATATTGTGGTGGTTCAACACTACCGTGAAAACCAGCTACGCCCAGGTGGCAGTATTTCGGGCCCAACCTTAATGGCGTTAGCAGATACCGCCATGTACGCCTTGATTTTGGCGCAGTTAGGCCCAATCGCTATGGCGGTCACACAAAACCTAAACATCAATTTTCTGCGTCGACCGGCGCCAGTTGATACAATCGCTTCAGCTCGCTTTTTACGCTTGGGCCGTCGTTCGGCTGTGATCGACGTGTCTATTTACAGTGCGGGCAGTGATGAGATGGTTGCGCATGTAACCGGAACCTATGCCTTGCCCGCGCCAACCTCGCTTTAGTCGGATAAATACATGACAAATGCACTTAAGCCTTTAGCCATTAGTCAGCTATACCGCAGCACACCGCTGTCTCATTTGCCGTTCCGGAATACCCGCCGCCTGCGCCAAACCAGCGACTTTTTAGGCCAAGAGCGCGCACGCGAATCCTTGGTGATGGCCGTTGCCATGCCACATGACGGTTATAACTTGTTTGCCATTGGCAATAATGGCCTCGGCAAACGCACCATGATTCGCCGTTATTTAGAGTCTGTTGCTAAGCAGCGTCCGGCCGTGTCGGACTGGATTTATGTCAATAACTTCAAAGACCCGCGTTATCCGCAAGCGATTGAGCTGCCAGCCGGTATGGCGCAGCAGTTTAAGCAAGACGTGCATAAGTTATGGCAAAAGCTACAAGACCGCGTGGTGCGGGCCTTTGAAAGTGAGCGTTATCAAGAACGTCGCGACAGCTTAAAAGCTTCCTTAACCCGCACCCAACAAGATGCACTAACGCAACTGGCTGCCATGGGCGAGCGCAAAGGCGTAAAGCTGGTGCTGCGTACGCCAGGTGGTTATGGTTTTGTGGCCATGGCCGGTAATGGCGACCCCATGCCTGATAGCGATTTCAAAGAGTTATCCAGCATCGCGCAGGCCAAAATGCATGCCGCCATTGAAGACATGGAAGGGCGTCTGCGCAAAGTTGCACGTAAATTGGACCAGTTAGAAGAGGCCAATCGCGATCAGGTTGATGCCTTAAATGACGAGCTGGTGTTGGCGATTTTAGACCCGCTGCTGACCAAACTGAATGAAAAATACAGTCATCAGCCGCGTTTGGTGGCGTATTTAAAAGCCTACCGCAGCGACTTGTTAGATCACTTAGAACTGATCCTAAACGCGACCGAAAACCAAGACGCAACAGTGTCGGTGGGGCAGGCCGGTGAGCAACTACCGCCAGTGCGTTATCAGGTCAATGCGTTGGTGAGCCGCGACCCTAAGCAGGGCGCGCCGGTGCTGTATGAAGACATGCCAACGCACTACAACTTGCTAGGCCATGTTGAGCAAGTGACCTATATGGGCACAGTGGCTACCGACTTCACCTTGATTCGCCCCGGTGCTTTACACAAAGCCAATGGCGGTTTTTTGATTATTGAAGCCGAGCAAGTGCTGGAGCATCCATATGCTTGGCAGAGCTTAAAGCGTGCTCTACGTGCCAAGTCGCTAAAGCTGTCATCACTAGAGCAAATGCTGACGCTGACCGGCACCATTTCGCTAGAGCCGGACCCCATCCCGCTGG
>CAYYWS010000137.1:0-5183 GCA_964473955.1 uncultured Paraperlucidibaca sp.
GGATTGAGATCATTGCCTTCAATCGGGAAGTCCGGCAGCAGTCGATCAAAAGGATTCGACGTAAACAAAATGAAACTAATAATGGCAGCGCTGATGAGGCCTAAAATCGCCAGCACACGCACCACCATGTCTAATGGCAGTCCTTTTGAGAACTTAGCAACTAAGCTAGACCACAATGCAAGGATGAATGCCCACAACAACAGTGAACCTTCATGGCCGCCCCAGACTGCTGAAATTTTGTATTCAATAGGCAATAAGGTGTTGGACTGACGAGCAATATAGTCAACGCTAAAGTCGTTAGTTAAAAAACCATATGTCAGCAACACAAATGATAAAAGCAACAGTGCAGTTTGCACATGCACGGTGCTATGCGCCATCGACTGAATACGTGCGTCATCACGTGCTAAGCCCAGCCATGGCAAGGTGCTTTGCACCAACACCACTACAAATGCAAGCACTAAGGCAAAGTGTCCAAGTTCAACCCACATGCACAAACCTCTGCGTTAATTGAGTGGAAAAACGGAAAGCTGCAACATGATACGCGCCCCACTTGTTAAGTCCAGCAAACACATTTGGAAACAACTAATCCATCTCTGTTTAAGCATTCTGTAAGAACAAGCTTGCTAGTATGTTGGCGCTTAGCTTCTTACTGCGCAGGAATATATGACCTCGATACTTGAACGCACTCATTTTGATCGCGATGACTTAATTGCTTGTGGTCATGGCCAATTATTCGGTGAAGGCAATGCTCGCCTGCCCTTACCTAACATGCTGATGATGGATCGCATCACCTTGCTCTCACGCGATGGTGGTGAACATAACAAAGGCATGATCCGCGCTGAATTGGACATCACGCCTGATCTTTGGTTTTTTCAATGCCATTTTGAAACAGACCCAGTAATGCCCGGTTGTTTAGGTGTTGATGCGCTTTGGCAATTACTCGGCTTCTGGCTGGGCTGGCGCGGGAATCCAGGACGAGGCCGAGCCCTAGGCGCAGGCGAAATTAAATTTTTCGGACAAGTACTACCAACCAATAAAAAAGTAGTTTACGAGCTGCAAGTTAAGCGCTTAGTTGAACGTAAATTGGTGATGGGTATCGCCGATGGTCGTGTACTCGTGGATGATCGCGAGATCTATACTGCGCAAGATCTTAAAGTAGGCTTGTTTACTAGCACTGAAAACTTTTAAGGCCAGCAGCGTTTAGGCCTGTATTTAAGGAGAGTGACCATGCGTCGTGTTGTGATTACTGGATTCGGGATCGTGTCATGTTTAGGGCATGATGCAGAGACCGTCAAAGACAGTCTCTATCATGGCCGATCTGGCATACGCCGCAATGAAACCTATGCGCAAATGGGCTTTCGCAGCCAAGTCAGCGGCAGCATTACTGACCTAAACTTAGACGAATTAATTGACCGCAAAGCACGCCGCTTCATGGGTGATGCTGCTGCATATGCCTATATTGCACTGGATCGTGCTATCGCCATGGCTGGCCTAACTGAGCAAGACATCGTTAATCCACGCACAGGCCTTGTTGCAGGCTCTGGTGGTGCATCAAGCACCAACCAAGTAACCGCCGCCGAAATTGCCCGTGAAAAAGGCACCAAGCGTATTGGCCCATACATGGTGCCGCGTACCATGTCGTCGACTATTTCAGCCTGCCTATCTACTGCCTTTAAAATTAAAGGCGTGAATTACTCTATTGCGTCTGCTTGCGCCACCAGCGCTCATTGTATTGGCCATGCTGCTGAGTTAATTCAACTGGGCAAACAAGATATTGTTTTTGCCGGTGGCGGAGAGGAAGAAGGTTGGGAAGAATCTTGTATGTTTGATGCCATGGGAGCCATGTCCAGCAAATATAATGACACCCCAGAAAAAGCCTCACGCGCCTATGATGCTAACCGCGATGGTTTTGTGATTGCTGGTGGTGCTGGCATGTTAGTCGTTGAGTCATACGATCACGCTATCGCCCGTGGTGCGAATATTTTGGCTGAAATCGTGGGTTATGGTGCCACATCCGACGGCCACGACATGGTCGCACCTAGCGGAGAAGGCGCTGAACGCTGCATGAAAATGGCACTACAAACCGTTGATACGCCAATTGATTATCTTAATACACACGGCACATCTACACCGGTGGGTGACCTTGCCGAATTGGGCGCTATCAAAGCAGTATTTGCTGACAAGGCCCCGCGCATCAGTTCAACAAAATCGTTGTCTGGCCACTCACTAGGTGCTGCTGGCGCACAAGAAAGCATTTACAGTTTGATCATGCTGCAAAATGATTTTATTGCTGCTTCGGCTAATATTGAAACTTTAGATCCTGCCGCTGATGGTTTGCCGATTGTGCTACAGCGTATTGATAATGCTGGCTTAAAAACCGTCATGTCGAATAGCTTTGGTTTTGGTGGTACCAACGCCACACTAGTCTTCCGCAAAATTTAGACCACACCTCCATCAGAATAATCCCCGAACAGCTGGTCGGGGATTATTCTGACATCATTGACTGTCACAGTTAGAATCGCTTACTCTTCTTTGTACTTATAGAGAAGGTAATTGTTATGAAGCAACAACACGTAGATGTCTTGATTGTCGGCGCGGGTATTTCTGGCATTGGCATGGCTTGCCACCTAACTCGTGAATGCCCAGGCAAAACTTACACCGTATTAGAGCGTCGTAATGCTATTGGTGGCACATGGGATCTCTTCCGTTATCCCGGCATTCGCTCTGACTCAGACATGTATACCTTTGGTTTTAACTTTAAACCTTGGAATGAGCCACGTGTTTTAGCCGATGGTCCTTCTATTCGCCAGTACGTTAATGATGCTGCCACCGAGTTTGGGGTTGATCGTCATATTCAGTTTGGACGTAAAGTAACCGATGCAAATTGGTCAAGCGCAGATAAAACTTGGACTGTGCAGGTACTGAACGAAGGCAATGGTGAAGTAGAAACCTATACCGCCAATTTCCTTGTAGGTGCTGCTGGTTACTACAACTACGACAAGGGTTACCGTCCAGAGTTCAAAGGTGAGTCCGATTTCCAAGGCCAAATTGTTCATCCACAATTTTGGCCAGAAGAGCTTGATTATACTGGTAAAAAAGTCGTCATCATTGGTAGTGGCGCAACCGCTATTACACTAGTACCGAGCATGACGGACAAAGCCGCACATGTGACGATGTTGCAGCGCTCACCGACCTACATTATGTCGATTCCTAGCATCGACCCTGTTGCTAAAGGCATGCAGCGTTTCTTACCAGAAATGCTGGTTTACCGCATCAATCGCGTCCGCAACATTGGTTTGCAACGTATGATTTTTGAAGCCGCACGACGTCGCCCCGCCGCCGTTCGTCGTCTTCTGTTGAGTTTGGTACGCCGTCAACTCGCCGGCTCCAATATCGACATGAAACATTTCACACCCAGCTACGCGCCATGGGATCAGCGCCTCTGTGTAGTGCCTAATGGTGACTTATTCAAAGTGCTGCGCTCAGGCAAAGCATCTGTGGTAACAGATCATATTGATCGCTTCACCAGTAACGGTGTTCGCCTCAAGTCTGGTGAAGAAATTGAAGCCGACATCATCATTACTGCAACAGGCTTAGACGTACAAATGATGGGGGGTGTTGCAACCAAGGTTGATGACCAACCAATCAAAGTGCCAGACGTATTAACCTATCGTGGCGTTTTACTCGAAGGCATCCCGAATGCTGCAATGATCTTTGGCTATACCAATGCGTCCTGGACGCTTAAAGCCGATATTGCCGCAGAATACGTTTGCCGCTTGTTAAATCATATGGATAAACAAGGCTATAGCACGGTTAAACCCATCGACACAGAAGGCTGCAAAGTGGAAGACACCGTGCTCGGCAGCCTAAGCTCTGGTTATATCCAGCGCGCCGCTGATCGTTTACCGCGTCAAGGCTCAAAGGCGCCATGGCAAGTACAGCAGAACTATGTGCATGACGTTCAGCGCCTGCGCTTTGCACCAATGGAAGACGACACCTTGTCTTTTGATGGCAAACCGCCCGTGAAATCCAATGTTGGTGTTATTGGCAAAATGCCAGAGTCTTTACGCTCAGCACTTCGTTTGGGCTAATTTGTTATTGCAGTGCTTTAAGCGCCGACCAAAACTCAGCAGAATTGCCTACTGAATTATGGTCGGCCTTCGGCACCACTACTTTTGTTGCGACCCCCTCTGCAAAACGAGCATAAAGACGCTCACTACTCGAGCGCGGAATTATTTCGTCCTGCTCTGCTATTAACAACTGGGTGGGTGCCATAACTGTTGGCGCTAACACACTCATCTCATAACGATCGCGCAATAACCAAGCCACAGGCACATAAGGAAACTGGGCAGAGGCAATATCCTGCAAGCTATCAAATGGCGTGATTAAAAGCTGTTTGGAAACCGAACGCTGGCTGGCAACAAATAACGACATTGCTGTGCCTAAGCTACGCCCTATCAAACGTATGTCCTCATGCTGGCGTGCAACATAGTCAAATAGAGCCAAGGCATCTAGCTGATTACGCTGCTCTGAGGGCGACCCTGTGCTGCCACCATAACCGCGATAATGCAGTAGATACAAAGCAGTATCGGGAAATATTTGTTTAAAAAACGGGAGGTTTAACGAGACGTCTTCGGCATTACCACCAAAATATACAATGGCATTTGAACTATTGTGTGGCGCAATCGTTACCACCAGCTCAGCGCCCTCAACCGCAAGCACCATGGTCGATTCTGGATCGTTAATTTGCCTAGGCTGTGGGTGATAAATCAACCGACTTTGCCAAGCAAATAAGACCAAGCACAAGGCGAGATAAAATGAAATAAGGCCAAAAATAAGCTTTATCATGTGCTGACATACACCCAAGCCTGTTTGCCCGAAGCCAAATCGGCTAAAACTCGTTGATAAGCGTCCACTTCATAAGCGTCTGCATGTAGTAATTCTGCATCCGTTACTTCAAAGACAAATCCAGCCACCTGACTTGTTAAGTCACCGTTAAATACCACAATGGGGTGATGCGTTTTGCCACTAAGCGCCACAACCTGAGCATCCTCAATGCACACCATCAGCATCTGATAACCTAACAAAGCGTCTGGCTGACCTGCTAACAAACGACCAAAAGTGGATAACTGAACATTTTCTTGCTGCAACGTTCCATAAGAAAACAGTAGAGGCATCTTTTC
>CAYYWS010000138.1:0-5143 GCA_964473955.1 uncultured Paraperlucidibaca sp.
CCATCGGGCCCATTGTATGGTGAGCCATATGGCAATGTAGTGCCCAGTCTCCGGGTTCAGTTGCCACAAATTCGATGTCACGCATCTGGCCAACCCCAATAATTTCGGTAACCTCACGCCGCCACTGAACTCTGGGCCATCGACCGCCATCACTGCCAGTTACCCAAAATGGGTTGCTATGAAGGTGAATAGGGTGGTTCCACATCGAGAGGTTGCCAATACGTATTCGCATGCGCTCGCCAGTACGCATCACTAAATGATCAATGGCTGGAAAAACCTTGCTATTAAATGACCAAAGGTCGAAGTCCGTCATGACAGAGGGGTCTGGTCGATAACGTCCTGGGTGCATCGCCCAGTTATGCAGCAAAAACGCATAATCTCTGTCGACGGGGACAACTTCACCAGCTTTTGGGTGAATAATAAAAAGCCCCATCATGCCAAACGCCAGTTGCGTCATCTCGTCAGCGTGCGGGTGGTACATATGAGTGCCATGCTGCCTAAGCGTGAACTCATAAACATAGGTTTCACCAACACCAATTGCCGGTTGGTTTAGGCCTGCGACTCCATCGTAACCGGCGGGCAAATCAATTCCGTGCCAATGCACACTGGTGGGCTCTCCCAGTCTATTAGTGACGAAAATTCGTACCCGATCGCCCTCGACAACTTCAATAGTCGGGCCTGGTGTTGTGCCGTTATAACCCCAGCATTTTGCGCGTGAACCTGGCGCAAACTCGTGCTCCACTTCTTCTGCCACTAAGTGAAACTCTTTTACGCCACCACTCATTTTGTATGGCAGTGTCCAACCATTCAGGGTGCGTACAGGCATATACCCCTGTGGGTGGCGCTGAATATTACTGGGCCTAAGGTTGTTAGCTTGAGCGAAGCCATGACGTGAGGCGGTGCCAGCAAGCAGACCAACACTGCTAGCACCTGCCCACTGCAATAAGCTACGTCGAGAAATCATTAGTGATCTCCATGCTCCGACGTTGCCTTTTCAGCACTGTGATCCATGCAGTGCATTTTGCAGTCTTTCATCTTTTGCGCATGATCTTCGTGCGACTTATCCATATGGCTGCATGGCATGCTTTTATCTTTCATCATGGTGCATTCAGAGCACATTTTTGCCTCTGCATCCTTCGAGAGCATGGCGTGATCATGTGCGAATGCCGATTGGCTTAACATGACAAGACCCATAACAAGAGTTGAGCTGTATTTAATTTTCATGATGTTCATCCTATAAGTCGTTTCAGTGGTGATGGTCGTGATGTGGTGATGCTGGTGGGGTTGAGGTAGGTAATATGATGGGGCTGACGCTGCGCTCACCAATTTTTGTATCCGATGGCAGTTCGCCTCCTACGGCTTTCGATAGTGCAATTCTCGCCAGCCAGTAATCTTTTAATGCCATTAAGTAGCTTTCATAGGCGTTGTACTCCTCTTGTTTGGCCAGCAGTAACTCAAACTGACCAATTAACATATAGTTTTGCAGCTCTTGCATTCTTGCGACGATAGCCTCGCGTTGCGGCATTAACCCATGGCGATGGCGCTCAACTCGACTATGAGCTGAACTCATCGCGGTATAGGCTTTGGCAACACCATGTGCCACTTCACTTTCAAGCTGGTGAACTCGAGCTTGTGCGTATTCTTGAAAAGCGTGCGCGCGTAAGACACCACTGCGTGATTTGCCAAATAGCGGCAGCTCGAATGCTATGTTTGGACCCAATGATCTCGATCGGTCGAAGTCGCGCTCAGCATCAATACCAATTTCCAAAAAAGGCACCCAACGCAGTGTTTTAGCAAGGCTTAAAACTTGTTCTGATCGTTCAATCTGTGCACGCTCAGCGATTAAGTCTAGACGCTGTTGATGACCCAAGTGGATCAGCTCCTGCAGCGATGTTTCATCCGCGACCGGCAGCGGAAGACTGGCTTCCAGTTGCCACTCTGAGTCAATTGTTAGTCCCATTAATTGGCTCAGTGATATCTTGGCTACCATGGCTTGAGCGCTGGCGGCTTCTTGATCCAACTGGGCTTGTTCGGCCTGTGCCGACTCACGTGCTAGCTCGAGTGCACTAATATTGCCTGCGGCATGAAAACGTTTGGCCAGCTCAGCAGAAGCGCCTGCAGCTTTTGCAATTAGTGTGCGCATCTGAGCAATCTGGTTAAACGCAACGGCTTCAAAATAAGCGGTGTTTACTTCTAGCGCGAGTTGCTGCAACGATAATGCGACTTCCGCATAAGTGCGTTTGAGCTCTGCCCCAGCTAATTGTTTTCGACTGCGTATAAATAAAAGATCGGTAAAGTTTTGGACTATACCAAAGCCAATTTTTGAACTGTCACCATCCACATTTGAGCGCATTGCAGAGAGTGACAGTACGGGGTTAGAGAGTCGGCTGGCTTCAACCCAATCTGCTTGATTAAGTCCGAGCTTTGCATATGTCAGCTGCACCCTTGGGTTTAGCAAAAATGCCACTGTCTGCGCATTATCAGCAGTGAGGGGCTCTGCAAGCAAAGCTTCTACTGACTGATGAGTAGCGTCACTAACGGGGTGAGTGGATGGTGATATTGTTAGGCTGGAATCTCGTGCTTGGATTAAATCATTGACGTTGCTTAATCCACGGTCGGCAGGAACTGTTGCGCACCCAGCCAACACGAATAATGTAGCTAGTGGCATAAAGCGTATGCTGTGGCCTGCACTCAACAACGGCATGCGTGTATCCATCTATATCAAGCTGATGGCTTACTATGCGTTGTAAAGCAGGACGACAACCTGACGCTAAGATTACATTTTTGTTAGTTAGTTATCATTTTGAGCAAATCAGCTAGTCTTAGTGTGAGAGTAACTGCCAAGGTGCGGCCTGTGAAAATATTGCTTGTGGAAGATGAAGCCAAAACCGGTGAGTATCTAAAAAAAGGGCTGAGTGAAGCAGGCTACATCACAGACTGGGTAAGTGATGGGCAGAGTGGGCGTCATCAAGCACTTAATAGTCCTTACGATCTCGTTATTTTGGATGTGATGCTGCCTGTCATTAATGGTTGGCAAGTATTGTCGGACATACGACAAGCGGGACTTACAATACCGGTTTTATTTTTGACGGCGCGAGACCAGGTTGATGATCGAGTTAAAGGCTTGGAATTAGGCGCTGATGATTATTTAGTTAAGCCGTTTGCCTTTGCTGAGTTACTGGCGCGAGTTCGGACACTGTTAAGGCGTGGCCGAAGCTTAGAGACTGCATTTTTACACGTGGATGATTTGGAGCTTGATTTGCTGCGTCGGCGAGCGATTCGTGCCGGGCGGCGTATTGATCTAACAGCGAAGGAGTTTGCCTTATTAGAGTTGCTTATGCGACGCCAAGGTGAGGTATTACCTCGCTCACTTATTGCCTCGCAAGTTTGGGATATGAACTTTGATAGTGATACTAACGTAGTCGAAGTGGCGATTAAGCGGTTGCGTAACAAGGTTGATGCGGGTTTTGATACCAAGCTAATCAACACACTGCGCGGCATGGGTTATGTCATGGAAAGTAAGTCAGATAATGCCGCTATTACCTAACTCTATTACTACTCGAACCAGTGTTTTTTTAGCACTGCTGGTCACTATTGTTTTTGCCATTATGGGGTTGGTGATTCAGGCGTCGGTCAACCAACATTTTGCTGATCAAGACAAAGCAGCGATTGCTGGCAAGCTCGAATTAATTAGTAATAGCTTGCGCAGCCAAGAGTCAGCTGAAGACTTGGCGAAAACACAACAACAGTTGAAGCGTGCATTTATTGGTCATCACGATATGGTTGTTCGGGTGCAAACCCTTTCGGGACAAGATATTTTTGCTGCAGGCCATGATCAACTGCCGGATGACGTGCTGAAAAATGCGACAACCACTATAGTGGTTCAGCCTTGGCAGACTAGTGCGGCGACATACCGGCTTGTTGTCACGGATGTTGCTGATGCTAATGGGGTACCGCGTTGGCGTGTGGCTATTGCGATTGACACCATGCACCACGATAGTTTTTTAGTGGTATTTGATCGTCAGCTGCGCTTTATCGGTGTTGCAGGATTAATATTGTTGGCGCTTTTGGGCTGGCTTGTCATTCGGCGTGGCTTGGCACCATTAGAAAAAATGGCCAAAGTCGCTGAAGGTATTTCTGCGCAACGCATCGATGCTCGCCTTTCAACAGAGGCCGTACCTAAAGAGCTGGAGTCGATGGTGCGTGCGTTTAATGCCATGCTCGATAGACTCAAAGACTCACTACAGCGGTTGTCTGCGTTTTCCTCTGATTTAGCACATGAGCTTCGCACCCCAGTGAATAATGTGATGACACAGACACAAGTGCTGCTATCCAAGCCACGTAACGATGATGATTATCGTGAGGTGCTTTACTCAAACCTTGAAGAGTTTGAGCGCTTAGCACGAATGATTAGCGATATGCTTTTCTTGGCCAAAGCCGATAATGGCTTGCTAATTCCGCATCGAGAAAAAGTAAAGCTGCATGAAGAGGTAAGGGCTGTCATTGATTTTTATGAAGCATTGGCTTCTGATAAATCAGTCCATATTGAAGCTCACGGTGAGGTTACCGTCATTGGTGATGCACTCATGCTTAGACGTGTAATTAGCAACCTACTGTCAAATGCGGTGCGTCACGCTGATTCTGGCTCGACTGTTAACGTCAACATGGCAGTTATAGCTGGTCAGGGCAGTTTAGTTGTTGAAAACGAAGGAGTTGGTATAGCCCCAGAGCACTTGCCTCACTTATTCGACCGGTTTTATCGTGTTGATAGCGCGCGTCAACGGGTAGATGAAGGGGTCGGTCTTGGTTTGGCGATTACACGCTCAATTGTATTGGCGCATCAGGGTGTTATTAGTGTCAACTCTGGTCAAGGCCGAACCCGGTTTAGCATGAAGCTCCCTGCTGCGAACTTTGTGGAGTAAATGCGTTACAATAGTTTCATAATAAGAACTATTGAGCGCATTATGACCCTCATCAAACCGCTGATTTTATTGTTATGCAGTGCCTTTCTTTTTGCCTGTGGAAGCGGCAGTAACGACAAAACTGCCAGCAGTGCTGCGCGCCAAGCCGATGCTACCGTTGCTAGCTGGCAGCCACTTCCTAAAGCCTCGCAAGTCTCACCAGAAGTTGCTGAAGCACGTTT
>CAYYWS010000139.1:0-5001 GCA_964473955.1 uncultured Paraperlucidibaca sp.
CTGTTATTGGCATGAATGATGGCGTTAGCTTCATGGGGCCAGTCGGCTTGTATCGCACGTAATAACCAAGCGGGATGAGCATGCTCTTGAATGCTGGCGGCATGAACTAACTCGGCTTCACGGCGCTGTAAATTACGCAGCACGCCATTAATAAAGCCGGTTAGTTTATGCATGCCCAGCTCACGTGCCGCCTCAACTGTTTCGGCTAATGCGGCATGGTCTGGAATACGCATAGCTAAAAGTTGGTGAGCGCCAAGCAGTAATAACGCTTCTACCGTATGGTCTTTGGTAGCGCGCTGCAGCAGCGGCTTAATTAGGGTGCGATAATAAATAGCATGGCGCGCAGTGCCCTGCACCAGCTCCTGCAATAAGCCAATGTCTTCTTTACGACAGGCTTGCTGAGCGATAGGTAAAGTAACACTTAACGAGCGTTCGCCAGCTAATGTAGGGCTTAATGCTTTGGCAGCAAGGGCGCGAACCCCCATCGGTTTACGGCTCATGAGCCAAACATCCGGCCGGCTTGCAGCTCATCACGTTTGGACTTTAGCAGCTCACTCAAGGCCAACGCCTTGCCGCCTGGCAACTGCATCATTTCAATTTGCAACACAGTACCTTCTCCTGCAGCGACGACTAACGATTTTTTCTCGGTACGAATAATCATGCCGGGGCTTGCCGTGGTGGTTTCATCTTTGATGCGTTTGGCCAACCAAATTCGCACGGGTTGGCCGTTTAGTGTGGTATGCGCAACAGGCACGTTATTAAATGCACGCACTTGGCGAGCAATGGCTTTAGCGGGTTGTTGCCAATTAATGAGCGCTTCTTCTTTGCTTAATTTGGCGGCGTAAGTTGCCTGTGAACTATCTTGTGACTCAGGAACTAAAGCCTGACGCTCATAAAGATCATCAACTACGGCTAAAAGTGCGTCGCCGCCCAATAGTGCGAGTCGATCATGCAAACTCGCACCGGTATCACTATTTGAGATGGGGCATTCGGCCTTATAGAGCATGGCGCCGGTATCAAGTCCTGCATCCATTTGCATAATGGTGATGCCGGTGGCTTTGTCGCCAGCCAAAATAGCACGCTGAATTGGCGCAGCACCGCGCCAGCGCGGCAAAAGGGAGGCGTGCACATTGATGCAACCTAGGCGCGGAATATCCAGCACACTTTGTGGCAGCAGCAAACCGTAGGCGGCAACCACCATTAAGTCCGGTTTGAGCGCAGCAAGTTCGGCCTGAGTGTCTACATCCCGCAACGTTACCGGCTGATAAACCGGCAGATTATGCTCTAGCGCCAGCGCTTTAACGGCACTAGGCTTGAGGTTGCGTCCACGCCCTGCTGGGCGATCAGGTTGGGTATAAACGGCGATGATGTCGTGTTGTCCTTGCAGGAGAGCACGCAGACTTTCGGCTGCGAACTCGGGTGTACCTGCAAAGACGATGCGCAAGTGACTTTCCAATTGGAAACCTATGTAGTGAGAAGATTAGGCACGGCTACGGTGCAGTTTTTCCAGTTTGGCTTTGATGCGTTGACGCTTCAAGCTCGAAATATAGTCAACGAACAATTTACCATCGAGATGGTCAATCTCATGCTGAATACAGACCGATAATAAGCCATCAGCCATAAAACTGATGGGCTGACCTTCTAAATCCTGAGCACTTACTTGGATTTGATCAACGCGCTCAACAGTTTCATAAAAGCCGGGCACAGACAAACAGCCTTCGTCATACGGTTTGGTGTCGTCGTTTAAGCGCTCAAAGCTCGGGTTGATTAAAACCTTGGGCTCATTCTGCTCTTCGCTGACATCCAGCACCAGCATACGAATATGACGATCGACTTGGGTTGCCGCTAAACCAATACCAGGTGCGGCATACATGGTTTCTAACATGTCTTGGGCGAGTTGACGCAGGCTGTCGTCAAACTGAGACACAGGCTTTGCCACCGTACGCAAACGGGGATCAGGAAACTCAAGAATTGGCAGTAGCGCCATGTTGACCTCGGGCAGTGGCAAAAACCACACACCATGACTAGAACTAAAGGAAGGTCACATTATAAGCAAGGTCGGGGCGTGTTGCGACCTTATGGAGCTTAAACACTATGAAAGATGCAGCAGATGCTGTCGCCGCATATCTATTATCAGGTCAAAACGCGGTGTTGTTTCGTAAGTTATTGCACACTTTTGGTTCATATCGGTCGGTGATGACGGCTTCTGCAGCACAGTGGGAGGCGCTTTCCATGGAGGCGGCAGCCCGTAAAAAAGCATGGCCGAAAGGACAGCCGGTGCGCGAGCTGTACCAGCAGTGGCAAAAAACATTGGCGTGGTTGGCGCTAGCAGGTAATCAGCTGTGGTTAGCAGATCAACAGCCTCTAACAGGCGCATTGGCACAAGTGATTAGTGAAGACGACATTGCACCCTTGTTGTTTTTACGCGGCAACATCGATGTGTTGTATCTACCGCAAATAGCCATAGTTGGTAGTCGTGCTGCCAGCCAATATGGCTTGGCGTTAGCGCACTCTATGGCAAGAGATCTAGCAGAAATGGGGCTAACCATTAGTAGCGGCTTAGCCAGTGGCATTGATGCTGCGGCACATCAAGGCGCTTTAAGCTGCTCTGGCCGAACCTTAGCCGTTATGGGCTGCGGTTTGGATCGATGTTATCCACCTCGAAATCGTTATTTGCAGGAACAAATTGTTGAGGCGCAAGGTTTGTTAGTGTCTGAGTTTGTGCCGGGAATGCCACCGCTGCGTCACCATTTTCCACGACGAAATCATGTCATTAGCTGTTTAGCTATGGGTGTTTTAGTGGTTGAGGCAGGCAAAAAAAGTGGCTCAATGATTACCGCCAAAGCGGCGGCGGCTTTAAGCCGACAGGTATGGGCTCTACCCGGCTCAGTGCACAGTGTGCAGTCTGCTGGTTGCCATCAATTAATTCGTGATGAACTGGCGCGATTGGCCTGCAGCGCACATGAAGTTTTGAGTGACTGTTTGCCGATGCTATCGACTTGGTACGGTTATAGTGCAACAACGACGCAGCAATCAGTGCAGCAATCATGCGCCAAGCCTAGTGTTATCGGGCAGGCGATATTGGATGTGATGGGCTGGGAGCAGATGTCGTTAGACAGCATCATAACGCGTATGCCAAGTCAGTCGGCATCTAGCATTATGACCAGCTTAGGTGAACTTGAAGTACAAGGCTGGGTAAACGCGACATTGGCGGGTTATCAGCGAGCGTTAAGCTGATTTAGGTTAAACTTCCGGCAGGCTTTTATACTGCTAGAGGTTAGTCAGACGTTATGCCCTCGGTCGCATCCTATTTTCATCTACAACAAGCCGCTGCTCTTATGCATGAAGGTGGGGTTGTTGCGTATCCAACAGAGTCAGTCTGGGGTTTAGGTTGTGACCCTTGGCAGGCTGATGCTGTGGCTAAGCTGTGGCAAATTAAAGAGCGTGATCCGGGTAAAGGTTTAATCGTGATCGCGGCTGACTGGCAGCAAATTCAGCCTTGGGTATGTGACTTGCCAGAGACCTCACAGGCTTTACTCAAGCAAAGCTGGCCTGGGCCTGTGACCTGGCTGGTGCCAGTATCTGAGTCGGTGCCAGCATGGTTGCGGGGTCGGCATGATAGTTTGGCACTGCGTGTAACGGCACATCCCGGTGCACAGGCCTTATGCCGTGCCTTTGGTGGCCCGATAGTATCAACCAGTGCTAATCGCGCCGGACAAAGACCGGCGATGACGGCATTACAGGTTCGTTGTTGGCTGGGTTCAGGGCTTGATGCCATCGTGCCCGGCGACTTAGGTGGCTTAGCCAAACCCACTGAAATTCGTGATCTGCGCACCCAGCGAGTGATTCGTTCGGGTTAACTTGGAGAAGACAAGATGAGCGCGATTTCGATCGACGCAGTAAAGCAATATTTGATGTCCTTGCAAGACAGCATTTGTGCTGAGTTATTGGCACAAGATGGTGCCACCGCATTTCGTGAAGATACCTGGCTAAGGGCTGAAGGTGGCGGCGGCCGCAGCCGCGTGTTGGAAAACAGTCATGTTATTGAAAAAGGCGGCGTCAATTTCTCGCATGTTATGGGCGCAAGCCTGCCAGCCTCCGCGACAGCACATCGACCCGAGCTGGCGGGCCGAAGCTTTCAGGCGATGGGGGTGTCATTAGTTATTCATCCACGTAACCCCATGGCGCCAACATCACATGCCAATGTGCGGTTTTTTGTGGCTGAGGCCGAAGGCCAAGAGCCGGTATGGTGGTTTGGTGGTGGTTTTGACTTAACACCCTATTATGGTTTTGATGAGGACTGTCAGCATTGGCATCAAACAGCGTTTGATGCATGTGCGCCGTTTGGCCAAGACATTTATCCGCGTTTGAAAGCTTGGTGTGATGACTACTTTTTTATTAAACACCGGCAAGAACCGCGCGGGGTTGGTGGTTTATTTTTTGATGACTGGAATCAGGACGGTTTTGAGACATCGTTTGCGTTTATGCGTGCCATTGGTGACGCCTATTGCAAAGCCTATATTCCCATTTTGGCTAAACGAAAAAACTTGCCTTATGGTGAGCGTGAGCGGGAATTTCAGCTAATTCGCCGCGGTCGTTATGTCGAATTTAATTTGGTCTATGACCGTGGCACCTTGTTCGGCTTACAAACAGGTGGCCGCACAGAGTCAATTCTGATGTCGCTGCCAACACAGGTAAGTTGGCGTTACGACTGGCAGCCTGAGCCTGATAGTGCGGAGAGCCGCTTGTTAACACACTTTTTAACTGCACGTGATTGGTTGGCTGAGGCGTCTTCATGACGGGCTTATATGCGGTCATTGGCAATCCGATTGCGCATAGCCGCTCGCCCGCTATTCATCAAGCGTTCGCGCGCCAAACAGGGCAAGTGCTCACCTATGAGCGTTTGTTGGCACCATTAGATGACTTTTTAGGCACCTTAGAAAGCTTCAGGCAGCGAGGTGGGTTTGGCGCCAATGTGACGGTGCCGTTTAAAGAGCAAGC
>CAYYWS010000140.1:0-4974 GCA_964473955.1 uncultured Paraperlucidibaca sp.
GCCAGTGTTGGGTAAATATGAATTGTGCCCAACACCTTGTTTAGTCCCAAACCATGGCGCATGGCCAAAACAAACTCTGCGATTAAGTCGCCAGCATGCTCACCGACAATAGTCACACCTAAAATTTTGTCTTTGCCGGGTACCGTCAGCACTTTGACAAAACCATGCGCATTGCCATCGGCAATGGCTCTATCCAAATCATCAATTCCGTAACACGTCACCTCATAAGCAATACCCTGCTCTTTTGCATCCTGTTCATTTAAGCCGACACGCGCCACTTCAGGGTCGCAAAAAGTTGCCCATGGAATCACCGAGTAGTCGACCTTAAACAGACCACCACGCAACGCCAGTATGGGTGCAAATAAACTATTCACTGCGGCATACCAAGCCATATGTGCTGCGGTATGGGTAAACTGATAAGGGCCTGCAACGTCGCCACAGGCAAAAATATGCGGAAAGTTGGTGCGCAGAAAGCCATCAACCACCACCGTGCGCTCTGTTACCACACCTAACTTCTGCAATCCGCAGGTGTCTACTCTTGCCTGCCGACCGACGGCAACCAGAATGTGATCAAAACCAATACGCTCATGCAGACCATTGGTCTCGATCACGAGCTCATAACCATTGTGTAGTTTTTCGACTGCTACAGCACGGCTACCCAAGCGCACATCAATACCATCCGCTCTTAAGCTGGTAACCACGGCCTCAGATACTTCGGGGTCTTCCTTCATCAGCAGTCTGGGCGCCATTTCTACTTGGGTAACGTGGCTACCTAAGCGCGCAAAGGCCTGTGTTAATTCGGTACCAATAGGACCACCGCCCAACACCACTAGGCGCTTGGGCAGCTCCGTTAACGACCACAGTGTTTCAGAAGTCAGGTAAGGAGAGTCGAGTAACCCCGGGATGTTCGGCACCACGGGGGCAGCACCGGTGGCAATGACGATGCTGCGTGCAGTTAATCGTTGAGTGCGACCATCAGCGGCACTAACTTCCACCGTCCATGGATCAATTAATTGGGCATCACCCATCAGCACATCAACACCTAAGCCGGTGTAACGCTCAACAGAGTCATGCGGCTCAATGGCTTTTATAACGCCATGAACGCGTGCCATTACCGCGGCAAAATCCGGCTGCCCCGAAACATTTGCAAAACCAAAAGACTCAGCTTTTTTTAGCTGATGTGCATATTTTGCTGAGCGAATTAAGGCTTTTGATGGCACACAACCTGAGTTTAAGCAGTCGCCACCCATGGCTTCACGCTCAATCAATGTCACTTTTGCCTTCACTGCTGCAGCGATATAGCTAGTAACTAAACCGGCGGCACCTGCACCAATCACAATCAAGTTACGGTCAAACTGTTTTGGGCGAGTCCAGCCACGATAAACCTGGCGCGCTTTAATCACGTCCACGAGCTTACGTGCCAACAAGGGAAATATACCTAGCAGCACAAAAGCACCAATTAAGGTCGGCGATAAGATGCCCGACAAGCTGGTGACCTGGGCTAACTGGGTACCGGCATTCACGTAAACAAATGTACCGGCCAACATACCAAGCTGGCTTACCCAGAAAAATGTCCAGGCACGCATTTGCGTTAAGCCCAGCAACAAATTAATCAAAAAGAAGGGAAACACCGGCACTAAGCGCAAGGTAAATAAATAAAATGCGCCGTCACGTGTGATACCAGCATTGATAGGCTTTAAGCGATCACCAAAGCGCGACTGGACGGCATCACGCAACACATAACGCGCGCCTAAAAAAGCACAAGTGGCGCCAATGGTAGAGGCAAACGAGACCAGCACAACACCCCAGAACAGACCAAAAATAGCACCGCCGGCCAAGGTCATTACCGCCGCACCCGGAATGCTTAACGCAGTCACCAACACATAAACTACAAAATAAATGCCAGCAACAAGCAGCGGGTTTTGCTCAAACTGGGTCGTTAAGGATTCACGCTGCGCCTGCAAAAACTCCAGCGATAAATACTGCGCCAGATCAAACCACCATACCGCTACCAGCGCTGCGAGTATTGCCGCTATTAAAAGACTTCGTTGTAGAGTCATTAGTTACTCATTGTTTTTGATCAGATGTTGTTTAGACAGCAATCGACATCATTTGTTTCAAGCCAAGGCCTTTTTAATTTGTTCTGCCTGTGCCTCAAGCCGTGTGCGTTTAGTCTCAGAAACTGGCAGTGGCAACATCAGTGTAGCCACATGCCACATCATGCGCCCCATAGTGACGAGCTGATCACGGCCATAACGCGGGATGACATGAAAATGTACATGCGGCACAGTTTGGCTAGCCGCTTTGCCGTCATTTACTAACACGTGCTGCGCCAAACTGCCTAAGCCTTTGCGCTGTGCAGCCGCAACACGCACAGTAACATCCATTAAATGCGCGCGTAGTTCGCGCGGCAACTCTTCTAATGTCGCCACTTCTAGCCTAGGCACTACCAACACATGTCCGGGCGACATCGGGTTAATGTCCATAAATGCGACACAAAACTCATCCTGATAAACCCAGCTTGCTGGAATCTCACCCGCCATAATATGACTAAAGACACTCATACTACTCTCCAGTTTATGAACGTTATGCAGTAACCTAAGAACTCTAGCCCAAGCTGACCGTGGATGCGATGACTGTTGCTATCACTTTACGCGCTGGTACCAGTGCCCGTCGTTTGATTGAACAAGACGGGCTGACACCTGATGCCATCACGTTGTTAGGTGCCCCTGCCGGCGGCCCTAAGTTTTTAATTACCAAAGGTTTAGATGACTTTTTGTTTGGCGAATGGTTACCAAACCGCCAGCAGCCATTGCCAGCATTTGGCTCATCCGTTGGTGCTTTCCGCTTAGTGGCCGCCGCACATCGCTCGCCACAAGCGGCGCTGCAACGTTTGGTCGATGCCTACTGTGCAAAATGTTATGACAAGCGCCCTTCGGCCAGTGAGCTGACCACGGCAATTCGTGAAATTTTTCAGCAGATGCATGATGAGCAGGACACTGACTACCTGTTAAATCACCCGTGGTTACAGCTACACATTGTGACAACACGCTGCCAAGGCCTTGCCGCTAGTCGCCACCCACTGCCACAAAGCTTAGGCTTTGGCATGGCCTATTTAAGCAACTTAGCTCATCGTGATCGCCTGGCCACACGTTTCCAACGCTGTGTTTTTCATGCTGGCGCCAAGCCTTTTAACTTGATCCCAGATGCTTTCACCACCGAATTTTCCAGCCTTACCAAAGCCAATATTACAGAGGTGACGTTGGCCAGCGGCAGCATTCCTATCATCATGGAAACTCGCCGCGACTTGCCCGACAGCGCACCCGGTGCGCACATTGATGGCGGCATGATTGATTACCATATGGATATTCGTGATGCTGACGAAAACGCTAAACAACTAGTGTTTATTCCGCATTATGAGCAACGTGTGGTGCCCGGTTGGTTTGATAAAAAGTTGCTTAAGCGACAAGCGCAACACCAAGACCATTTATTGGTGTTGTCGCCATCACCAGAATTGGTAGCCTCACTACCGGGTGGCAAAGTGCCCTGCCGCAAAGACTTCACTATTTATAAAAATAATGATGCGGCACGTCTTAAGGCGTGGCGAGCAGCATTAGATGCCAGTGAGCGTATGGCAGATGCATTTCGTGAGGTGTTAGTTAAGCAGCGTGTGATGGATGTGTTGGCGCCTTTGGCTTAAAGCGCCACCAGCCCCAACAAGAAAACAATGCACAAATCAGCATCACGCTGGCCATGCTCCAGCGCGCATCATCGGGCAAAACCGCCAGCAATAAGGCAGCGAATGCGCCTAAGCTGCTTTGCAACATGCCATACAGTGCCGATGCAGTACCAGCACGATCCGGAAATGGCGACAACACTAACACCGTGGCATTAGGCAAAATAAAACCCAGACTGATGGTGAAACCGTAAAGCACCAACAAAAACGCCCATACTCCGCCCCAGCCAGTGGCTGTCACCAACACCAGTAACACACCGCCTAAAACCTGAAGTGCCAGTGCACGTGGCAACAACCACGCTGAAGGTCGCCAGCTCAACAAACGGCTATTGATTTGGGTAGCCAAAATAAACCAAAAGGCATTAAAGCCAAACAGCCAAGCAAATTGCGTCGGCGAAAGCGCATAAGCCTGCATAAACACAAAGGCCGCACCAGCTATGTAGCCATACAGGCTGCCCATGGCAAAACTACCCACTAACGCCAAACCAATAAAACGTGGCTCTCCCAACAGTGCCCAATAGTTACGCATCACCTCGCGTACCGAAATATGCTGACGCTTTTCCGGCAAATGACTCTCCGTTAAACGCATATGTAGGGCCAATAACACCACAATGCCAATGGCGGCCAACAACACAAAAATCCATGACCAACCAGCATGGATTAATAACTGGCCACCAATAATCGGTGCCACCATGGGTGCCACACCCATGACCAACATCATGGCGGCAAACAGTCGTGCCGCTTCAACACCATCATATTGATCACGCACAATAGCGCGCGAAATCACGGCGCCTGCACAGGCGCCTAAAGCCTGTAAAAAACGAAAGAAAATAAGCTGTTCAATGCTGGTTGCCCACGCACAGGCAAATGAAGCCACGACATACAGCAGCAAGGCCGCATACAACGGTGCTTTACGGCCATAACGGTCGGATATCGGCCCCCAAAACAATTGCCCCAAGGCATAGGCTAAAAAGAACGAAGCCAGCGTGTACTGTACTTCGGCAGAGGTCGCTGTCATCACCACAGCGAGTGTGGGTAATGCCGGCAAATACATATCGATAGAAAGCGGCGCGAGTGCAGTTAATGCACCCAGCAAAATGGCCTGCGTTCGATAGCCCGGCACTGTCCGCCGAAACAAACTCATGGATTAACGCTCAATTCATTCACGCTCTAATAAGTCATCGGCCTCGGGCAAATGATGATCTGGCACACGTTTGCTAGGCTTAACGCCTAACTCT
>CAYYWS010000141.1:0-4972 GCA_964473955.1 uncultured Paraperlucidibaca sp.
TTCCACTTACAGTAGATAAAAGCTCAATTTGCCCGGCGCATAACCATCCACATCGACAGCAATGTGTAAGGCCTGCTTTTCATTGCCAGAAGCTAACGTGCCCTGACCGATATCTTTTTGGCTTAAGGTGACGCGATCGTTGTCACGGTTAGCAAACAGACGTGACAACACGTTCAAAACCTCGGCATACAACTCAGTGAAGGTTTCATCCAGCTTGCCGCTTTGAATGTTTTCTTTGGCAACACCCGCTGGAATTAATGCAAACGCTGCAGATGACGAGGCTGCAAAACCGATATCGGCGCGCACGGCAGCCACTGTGCTGCCATCACCTGACACATAAGACCCGGCATAGGGCAACGGTGCAGCAGGAGCAGCGGTAGTTGAAATATCAATTTCGCGACGAAAGAACGTTTTGAGTAGTTGTTCAACTTCAGCAGTGGTCGGAAGGCTAGCCATGTCGCAACTCCTCAGTGAATGATGTCGTCTAAGGCGCGCTGGAAGTCGTCTGGTGTAAATGGCTTGCCGATCAGAAATGACGAGCCAGCGCTTTCTGCTAACACACGCATTTCTGGGCTAATTTCAGTAGTCACAAAACCAAAGGTGGTATCAATGCCGGCGGCTCGAATTTCTTGCAGTACTTCAATCCCGGTACGGCCTGGCATGTTCCAATCAGAAATAACTAAGTCGGGGTCATCCCGATGAATGGCATCAAAGGCTTCGTTGCCATCTGCCGCTTCAATAATGTCATGCCCACGAAAGCCTGCCTGTTTAAGCATGTGGTTAATGACCAAACGCATGGCTTTACTGTCATCAGCAATTAGAATTTTCATCGCAAGCACCCTTTTGTAAACGTGTTCTGTATGGCAATGAGATTGCAACAGTTCACTTCAAAAGTGTGTCGAGGTTTGGTGTCTACGAGGGGGAGAAGATCAGGTAATTTGCAAGCAAGTGTAGATGGTTTGTATCAAGTAGCATAACCTTGTAAAAAATAAGGGTTTACCTTTGCACCATCGTTCGTGCAGCCTCAGCAAACGCTTTGGCAGCCTCACCGTCATCAACTTCGTCTAAGGCTGGCACCGCAAATGGTATGGTGATGCCTTTTTGGCATGCAGGACGCGCTTTCATGGCATCCAACCAACGCCGCATATTGGCTAAGTTATCAATGCTTACGCCCGACCAACGGTAGGTACGCACCCAACACCAGTTGGCAATATCAGCAATGCTGTACTCATCGCCAGCTAGCCATTGAGCTTGGCCTAAACGTGCGTCAAGCACTTCAAATAAACGACGGCATTCATTCTGGTAACGCTCAATCGCCACCGGGATTCGCTCTGGTAAATAACGATGGAAGACATTGGCCTGCCCCATCATTGGACCCACACCACCCATTTGAAACATCAACCACTGCAACGCAGCAAAACGCCCTGCAGTGTCTGTGGGTAATAAGCGACCGGTTTTTTCCGCCAAATAAATCATGATCGCGCCTGACTCAAACACCACTAAATCGTTGGCGTCATGATCAACAATAACTGGAATGCGACCATTGGGGTTTTTGGCCAAAAACTCAGGCTGTTTTTGTTCATTTGCCATCAGATTAATACTTTCTACCTGATACGGCAGACCCAGCTCTTCTAACAGAACCGATACTTTCCAGCCATTAGGTGTTGGTGCGGTATAGAGCGTGATCATGAGGAAACCTCGTTAACTGCCTGGAATGACAAAAACACCAATAACAACGGCATGACAAGCTGCACCTGCCGCAACAAACACATGCCATATGGCGTGAGTAAATCGGTGCTGTTTAGCGGCATAAAAGCCTGCGCCCAAGGTAAAGCACAAACCACCCGCTAATAACAGCCAAAAGCCAGTTCGATCTAACGACTGCCATAAGTCGTAAATAAGAAACATCGACAACCAACCCATTAACAGGTAAGTCACCAACGACAGACGCTGAAAACGGTGAATGAAATAAAGCTTAAACACCACACCACTCACCGCAATAACCCAAATCAGCCACAACATTATCGTTGCGGCAAAAGAGTCTAAGGTGATCATTAATAAAGGAGTATATGTGCCGGCAATTAGCAAATAGATCGCGCAGTGATCCAGCCGCTTAAGCACCACCTTAGTACGTGTATGGGTAATGCTGTGATAAAGCGTTGACGCTAAAAATAGTAGTACTAGGCTAGCACCATATACCGCAACACCAATAAGCTCTGCTACCGACAATACGGGCATGCCTTTAACTAACATCAGTGTGATGGCAACAATGCTCGCAGCAGCAGCTAAGCCATGAGTGACCGCATTGGCCACCTCTTCTTCTGGACTATAAGCCGCTGGAGCTTTACTCATAGGCTAATGCCTTCGCTTGCCACCGGCTCAGTTACTTCATCACAGTAGCTTGGTGGTAAAGACTCAAGTGCTTCGGTGGTTTCATAACCCAAAGCCTTGGCAGCAGCTAACTGGTGTGCTGCTACCCGAAATAAATGAATACGGCCGCTATCTGCGCCACACATTTGAATTCGCATAGCGCCGTCTTGGGCTACTTGGCCACAACGTGCAGCAATACCAGCGTGCGCTAGCTCAGCTTCGGCTTGGGCTAACGAAACACCACTGGCAGGTTCACATTGCAGCATCTGTGCACTGCGATAAATTTGCACAGCCGACTCTTCCTGCGGAGCAACTGATCGAGCCTGGCAAGCTGTTAGCAATAACGCGCCAGCCAGCACGGCTATAAATCCCGATTTATTCACAATACGCATCCAAAAAAGCTCCTGAAAACTGGCCTGATTAAAGCATGCCAAGACGCGCGGGGGAACCTTAATAAATGCCCGCCTCAATTCCTGCCGACAGAGTCATCGCCAAGTCTTGCACTTGTGCAATAAAGTCATCTTGCCAGGGCCCTTTTAACACCAGTGGTGGCTGTACCCAAGTCCAGCGCAAACCAGTCACGATGGTTTCAATGGCACGTTTGGTGCCAGTGCCATCATGGCCAGCACGAATATAAAGTGCACATGGCAGACCTTGTTTTTTTTCCAACACGGGATAATAACAACGATCAAAAAAGTCTTTCAGCGCACCACTCATATAACCTAGGTTTTCGGTGGTACCTAATAAGATTGCGTCAGCATTCAGCACATCTTCGGGCTGTGCTTGTAGTGGAGCTATGGCTTTAACCGAGACCTCGGTAATATCTGGATGGTTAGCACCTTTAAGTGCTGCATCAACTAAGCGCTGAGTATTTTCAGATGGCGCATGCGCCACAATCAGTAATTGTTTAGGCATGAGGTTTAGGCCTTTCGGTAGCCCTGCAAAATGGCTTGCACCGCATTTTCTGCAGCCTGCAAGCCGCCTTCCATATAACCATACCACTGCGTAGCCGCTTCAGTACCGGCAAAGTGAATAGGGCCAATCATTTCCGTACGCTGAGCGCCATGCTGTGTCCAAACGCCGGGACCCATTAACGCCGCATAACAACCTCGAACCCAAGGCTGAGCACGCCAGTCTTTATCGACATACTCTATCGGTTGGGCAGCATCATCACCAAAGTACTCAGCAAAGCATGACAATACTTCGGCTTGCCGCTCTGCCGCGGATTGCGCGCCCCAGTGGCGCGCTTGATCGGCCTCAATAAAACCCAATAATAGCCCGTTGGATTTGCCCGCTTCAGTGTTGTCAAAGGTAATACGAACACTACGATGTGTCGCAACTGCCTGTCCTGACAAGCCTTGCTCACGCCAAAACGGGCTTTGGTATTGCGCCACACACTTAATGCTGGCACCCGCAGGCATGGCCTGCCAAAGCGCCATACGCTCAGCACCCACTGTTGGGCTAAAGCTAATGTCTTTTAATTGATTAGGCGGAATGGCTAATACCAAATGCTGTGCTTCGAACTGACCTTTATGGGTGTTAACACTGACACCCATGGCATCCCACTCAATGTCGGTCACGGCATGTGATAACTTGATGCTGGCGCCTAAATCCTGTGCCATGCGCTGACACAAGCCAACACTACCACCATGAATACGGTCTTGCTGGGCACCACCCTGCACAGCCAGCAAATGACTAAAGCTAATGCCAGAACGGGCGTAAAACAACGCATGCAATAACGATATCTGCTCGGGCTCAGCTGCGAAAACCGCACCAACACTGGTGGCAAATAACTCATAAGCATAACCATGACCGCAATGCTTATGCGCCCAGTCAGCTAAGGTTTGTTTATCATATTCAGCAGCTTTTGGGTGCGACCATGGTTTTGCGGGATCAATGCTAGAAGCCAAGCGATCTAAGCGCCATAACACCCACCCCAACTGACTCAGTACCAGTGGATTAACCGCCGGAATGGTGCCGCGATAACGTTTCCGCTGCGCCGGGCGCACCATGAGATTATCGCCATGATTCCATAACGGATAGGTTTGTAGGTTTAACTGTGCAATCAGCTGGTACATGCGATGCTGGCCAGGACCTACCCACTGTCCACCAACATCAACACAGTCGCCGTTTGCAAAAACATGATTAGCCATGCGGCCGCCAACACGGTCGTTGGCTTCTAACACAGTAACTTGGTAACCAAAAGAACGCAGTAGGCGCGCGGCATACAGACCTGATATGCCGGCTCCAACAACAATGACTTGACTTACTTGGCTCACAAAGCCGCCAAGCCTCGTTGACAGTCAGCAATCAAATCGTCGACGTCTTCAAGGCCCACCGCAATACGAACAAGCCCCTCTGAAATGCCTGCAGCGGCTTTTGCCTCTGGGCTTAAACGGCCATGCGTGGTGGATGCGGGATGAGTAATTGTTGTTTTGCAATCACCTAAATTAGCGGTAATTGACATCACTTCAGTGGCATCAATAAACGCCCAAGCAGCTTCGCGACCACCGGCCAGCTCTAATGACAACACACCACCAAAGCCACGTTGTTGACGCTGCACTAAGGCGTATTGAGGGTGCGTTGGCAGGCCACAATAATG
>CAYYWS010000142.1:0-4951 GCA_964473955.1 uncultured Paraperlucidibaca sp.
TCTATTGAACTGAAAAGCAAACAGGGCCCGGATGTTGCCATCCGAGCCCTGTTTTTAAATAGCAGCAATCAGCTTATTCGGCTGACACAACCACCTTAACGCTAGCCATAACTTCACTATGCAATTGCACAGCGATGTCGAACTCACCGGTGTAACGCAGTGGGCCTTCTGGCAAACGCACTTCGCTGCGATCAAGCTCAACGCCAGCGGCAACTACGGCGTCAGCAATATCACGATTGCCAACAGAGCCGAACAGCTTGCCTTCGTCACCAGCTTTCGACACCACGGTAACCGTGATAGCAGCTAGTTTCTCAGCGCGCGCATTGGCAGCAGCCAACACTTCAGCTTCTTGACGCTCTAATTCCGCACGACGCACTTCAAAATCTGCCAAGTTTTTAACAGTGGCTGGCAGTGCTTTGCCTTGAGGAATCAGAAAGTTACGGCCATAACCAGGCTTAACATCTACTTTTGTACCAAGCGCACCTAAGCCCTTGATTCGTTCTAACAAAATAACTTGCATGGCTCACCCCAACCTTAAACGTGGTTATCGGTATAAGGCATCAGGGCCAAGAAACGGGCCTGTTTGATCGCCAGGGTCAGCTGACGCTGATAGCGAGCCTTGGTACCGGTAATGCGGCTCGGCACAATTTTGCCGTTTTCCGTGATGAACTGCTTCAGTGTCTCAGTATCTTTGTAGTCGATGTAATCGACCTTGTCTGCCGTGAAACGGCAAAACTTGCGACGACGATAGAAACGCGCCATGGTTCCTCTCCTTAATCCTGTATCTCAATTGTCTGCGCTTGCAGAACCACTTGCTCATTATCCCGGTAGCTGGCTTGCGCCAAAAAACCCGTCACTCTCAGCCGCTGACCCAAACTAAACGCTTTGGCCTGCTCCACTAAGTTGCCGGCTAAATGCACGACCAAACTTAGCTTTACTTCACGCATTTGACCTGCCTGCATCTGACGCGAGCGATGTAACAGCCGTATGTCTTGATGCGCTACCCCAGCAGGGCTCTGTCGCAAAGGGTACTGATGCTCCAGTACTCCGGTGTATTGCAGCGTATTCTGCTCCACGCTATACGCTCCGCGCCTAACGATTATTCGGCTGAGAAAGACTCAACGTCATCTTCGTTACGAGCTGCTTTACGTGCACGCTTCTCTTCAGCACCTTTGGCCAAAATCGACTCTTCGGTGATTGCGACTTCACGACGAATGATCAGGCTGCGGATAACAGCGTCGTTGTAGCGGAAAGCTTCTTCCAGCTCGGCACGAACTTTGTCTTCGCATTCAATGTTGAACAGGATGTAGTGCGCTTTGTGTACTTTGTTGATTGGGTAAGCCAATTGGCGACGACCCCAATCTTCCAGGCGATGAACACTGCCGCCTGAATCTTTTACGATTCCGGTGTAACGCTCGACCATAGCAGGCACTTGCTCGCTTTGGTCAGGGTGCACCAGAAACACGACTTCATAATGACGCATCAGATTGTGCTCCTTACGGATTGAACAGCCCCGCCGACGATCAGCAGAGCAAGGAGTACGAACCGCTCTTAGGTTCGCGACCTCAGGCTATCCGAAGACTGCACTGAGGGACGCGCGAAGATACAGGGGTTGCGGCTAAATTTCAAGCGGAAATCACCGACTGGCGGTAGCAGATCGCTGGCGCACGGCCTCAAATACCGCAACACCTGTTGCCACACTGACATTTAAGCTCTCAGTGTCGCCCAGCATCGGAATATAAGCCAAATGATCGCAGTGCTCCGCAGTTAGGCGGCGCAAACCACTGCCTTCAGCACCCATAACAATTGCTAAGGGGCCACGAAGATCGAGGTCATAAAATGGCTTAGCGC
Organism: uncultured Paraperlucidibaca sp.; assembly: GCA_964473955.1. Classification (GTDB taxonomy): domain Bacteria; phylum Pseudomonadota; class Gammaproteobacteria; order Pseudomonadales; family Moraxellaceae; genus Perlucidibaca. The sequence continues at coordinate 1,852 of CAYYWS010000142.1, forward strand.
CATCACCTAAGCTAGTACCCACCAACCACACACCCGCTTCTTGTAGGTCGCGCATGGTTCGCGCCAAATTAGTCACCTGATAAAACGGGATTAACTCAGCCGCACCGCAAGCCACTTTACGCACCACTGGGGTCAAGCTACTGGCCTTGTCACGCGGTGCAATCACGGCATGCATGCCTGCCGCTTCTGCTGTTCGCAAACAAGCGCCCAAATTATGCGGATCGGTCACACCGTCTAAAATCAACAAAAACGGCGGCACGTCTAAGCGCTCTAACAAATCTGCTAAGTCGTTATCAGTGCCCGGCATATTGGAGCGAATACGGGCCATGATGCCTTGGTGACGACCACCCTCTGCCAACTTGTCGAGCGCAGCGCGATCACGCCAAGCAACCGCTGCACCGTTTTGACGAGCCAGTTTGATGACCGCATTTAAGCGCGCATCATCTCGGCTTTCCATCGCTTGCAGCTCAAGCACACGCTCTGGCTCTTTATTTAGAATGGCCTCTACGGCATGCACACCGTAAATCCACGAATGATTACTCATGACTATCCTTATGTTCTGCGACGACGTGTTGATGCTGCTGGCTTGCCTTTACCTGCTGGCTTTTTACCAGAGGGCTTCTTCGGGGCAGGAACATCACCTGCTTGTAGACGCTCACGCAACGAACGCTTACCAGTACTGCCACCGGACAACAACTCAAAGTCCATCTTACGTTCGTCTAAATTAACGCTGGCAATGCGCACTTTGACCGGCTCGCCAATCGCAAAACGACGGCGTGTACGCTCACCTTCAAGGCAGTAGCGCATCGCATCAAACTGATAATAATCATCACGCAGCTGGCTGATATGCACCAAGCCTTCCACATAAACATCACGCAGCTCAACAAAAAAGCCAAACGAGGTAACAGCAGCAATTACGCCATCAAACTCCTCGCCGACATGATCTTGCATGTATTCACATTTCAGCCATGCCGTCACATCGCGTGTAGCTTCATCGGCACGACGCTCGGTCATCGAACATTGTTCACCTAAGGCCAGCATTTCTGCCATGCCCGGTAACGGTTCGTTTTCTGCACCGACGGCAGTACGTAAACGACGGTTAATACGTGTTGCTAAGCTCGCACCACCTTCACCAGTCAACACTTGCTTAATGGCACGATGTAACAACAAGTCGGGATAACGACGAATTGGCGAGGTGAAGTGCGAATAAGCCGCGTACGCCAAGCCAAAGTGGCCGAGATTTTCTGGCGCATACACAGCCTGCGATAACGAACGCAGCAACATGGTTTCAATAATATGTTTATCTGGACGGTCTTCAAGCTGCTGAATAACCGCCAAAAAGTCTGCTGGCTGCGGCCTTGGTGATGACGTGAAGCGCAGCCCTAAGGCCTGCAAATACCCACGCAGCTTGATCAGCTTTTCGTTCTTAGGACCTTCGTGATTTCGGAATAATGCCGGCACTTTTGCTTTTAAGACAAAATCTGCTGAGGCCACATTGGCAGCCAGCATCATTTCTTCAATGAGCATATGTGCACGGTTACGCTTAACCGGCACGATATCTTCAATCTTACGGTCTTTGCCAAACACGATACGGGTTTCGTTACTGTCAAAATCTAACGCACCACGCACTTCGCGCACACTTCGTAAAACTAAAAACAACTCCAACAAAGTATGCAAAGACTTTTGCACCGGCTCAGGCCAGCGCTTGCGCAACTCAGCGGCCTCTGCACCCTCGGCATCATCAATAAACGCGCTGACCTGATTATAGGTAGTGCGTGCCTGCGAGTGCATGACGCCGGGATAGAATTTAGCTGCAGTCGTGCGACCTGCAGCGGAAATGGTGAGGTCGCACACCATACATAAACGATCAACATGCGGGTTTAATGAGCACAGGCCATTGGACAAAATCTCTGGCAGCATGGGCACAACAAAACCGGGGAAATACACTGAGTTGCCACGTGCACGTGCTTCGTTATCAAGCGCAGTGCCTGACTGCACATAATGCGATACATCTGCGATTGCCACGATCAGTCTAAAACCACCACCGCGGCGCTTTTCGGCATACACCGCATCATCAAAGTCACGTGCATCTTCACCATCAATCGTCATTAACGGCAGATGTCGAATATCAACACGACCTTCCTGCGTTTTTGATGCCTCATCAACTTCTGGCGAGAGCTGACTAACCTCACGGTCCACCGCCGACGGCCATACATGCGGAATTTCAAAATTACGCAGGGCAATGTCGATTTCCATGCCCGGCGCTAAATAGTCACCCAGCACTTCCACAATACGGCCACTGGCCAAGCTACGGTGGCTAGGGTATTCAATGATTTCAACACTAACAAACTGGTCTTGGGTTGCTGTCAGGCCATCCGCTAATACCAAAATGTCTTGGGTAATGCGGGGATTATCGGGCATGACATATCCGACACCATCTTGTTCACGATAACGTCCCACTAGAAACTTATGACGGCGTGTCTCAACTCGCGCTACTACAGCCTCTTGCCGTCCTTTATGGTCGTAACCACCAACACGCACCAGCACCACATCACCGTCAAACAACAAACGCATTTGTTTGGACGGCAAAATTAAATCGCTACCGCCGACGTCTGGCACTAAAAAGCCAAAACCGTCCTTATGACCCTGCACACGACCACGAATCAATTCTTCTTCAGGCAAAGGCTGATAACCACCACGACGATCAGAGCGTAGCTGACCATCACGACTCATCGCGATTAAACGACGGCGCAGGGCTTCTTCTCGCTCGGGATCAAATAACTGAAAATGTTTGGTCAGCTGTGGGTGCGTCAGCGGCTTATCAAGCGCAGCCAGTGTTTCTAAGATCAGCTCACGACTAGGAATAGGGTTGTCGTACTTTTCAGCTTCACGGTCGGCATGTGGATCGTTTAATGGCGGGATGGGTGTCATAAGTTCTCTCAAAAAATTTTCCTTATTCTACACGAAATAGTTGACAGCCCCCGAACGCCTATCTATATTTCGCGGCCTTACTGCCCAGGTGGTGAAATTGGTAGACACGCCAGCTTCAGGTGCTGGTTCTCGCAAGGGAGTGGAGGTTCAAGTCCTCTCCTGGGCACCA
>CAYYWS010000143.1:0-4897 GCA_964473955.1 uncultured Paraperlucidibaca sp.
TAGCTTGGACCAAGCCGGCCCAATGACACAAACCGCCGAAGACGCAGCACTGCTGCTACAAGTCATGGCTGGTCATGATGAAAAAGACTCAACGTCAATTGACTATCCCGTGCCTGACTACAGCGCCACCTTAAATGACAGCCTGCAAGGTTTACGTATTGGTCTGCCTAAGCAATTTTTTGGCGAAGGATTGAATGCCGACACAGCCGCTTTAATTCAAGCAGCCATCAAAGAGTTGGAAAAACTAGGAGCCACTACCGTTGAAGTGGACCTGCCCAATAGCGGCTTATCAGTACCAGCCTATTACGTTATTGCTCCTGCTGAGTGCTCTTCAAACTTGTCACGCTTTGACGGTGTACGTTTCGGCCATCGTTGCGAGAACCCAAAAGACCTTGAAGACCTGTATAAGCGCTCACGCGCTGAAGGCTTTGGTGAGGAAGTTCGCCGTCGTATTATGATTGGCACTTATGCCCTTTCTGCAGGTTATTACGACGCTTATTATTTGCAGGCACAAAAAGTACGCCGCTTAATCAAACAAGATTTTGACCTAGCCTTTAGCCAGTGTGACGTAATTTTAGGCCCAACCGCACCAGAAACTGCATTTGCATTGGGCGCCAAGCAACAAGACCCCATCGCGATGTATTTGCAAGACATCTACACCATTGCAACCAACTTGGCTGGCCTGCCCGGCATGAGCATTCCAGCGGGCTTTGTGAAAGGTTTGCCGGTTGGCCTGCAATTGATTGGACCGTATTGGAGTGAGGCACGATTACTCAATGTAGCCCACCGTTATCAACAGGTCAGCGACTGGCATCGCCAGATCCCTGCGGCGTTTGCGTGAGGACATCAGCATGACTTGGGAAACCGTTATTGGCTTGGAAGTTCACGTCCAGCTCAACACCCACTCAAAAATCTTTTCTGGCAGCGCCACCACTTTTGGTGCCGAGCCCAACACTCAGGCCAGCTTAATTGACTTAGGCATGCCGGGTGTTTTGCCCGTACTAAACGAAGAGGCTGTTAATCATGCCGTTCGTTTTGGCCTAGGCATTAATGCAGAAATTGGCCGTCACTCCGTGTTTGCACGCAAGAACTACTTCTATCCTGATTTACCCAAGGGTTATCAGATATCGCAGATGGAGCTACCGATTGTTGGTAAAGGCTTTATTGATATCACCCAAGAAGATGGTTCTGTAAAACGTGTTGGCATTACCCGTGCCCACCTGGAAGAAGATGCAGGTAAATCGCTGCATGAAGACTTCTCGGGCATGACCGGCATCGACCTTAATCGCGCCGGCACACCATTGCTAGAGATTGTGTCAGAGCCAGATTTACGCTCTGCCAAAGAGGCTGTGGCTTATGTTAAAGCCGTGCATGCATTGATTCGGTATTTGAACTTCTCTGATGGCAACATGGCGGAAGGTTCCATGCGCTGCGACTGTAACGTGTCGGTACGCCGTGTCGGTGATCCGCTAGGAACACGCGCCGAAATCAAAAACGTTAACTCGTTTAAGTTTGTTGAAAAAGCCATTAACTATGAAGTGCAGCGCCAGATTGACGTCATTGAAGACGGCGGTCGTGTGGTGCAAGAAACGCGGCTTTACGACGCTAACAAAAACGAAACCCGCTCGATGCGCAGCAAGGAAGAAGCTAACGACTATCGTTACTTCCCCGATCCAGACTTGCTGCCCGTGGTGATTGATGACGACACTTTGGCCGCCATTCGCGCCACCCTGCCAGAGCTGCCGGATGCCAAGCGTCAGCGCTTTGAAAGTGAGTTTAATTTATCGTCTTATGATGCCAGCGTCTTAGTATCAAGCCGCGATTTAGCGGACTACTTTGAGGCGGCAGTAGCAGCTGCCGGCGGCGCTGCCAATGCCAAACCCGTCGCCAACTGGGTAACCGGTGAGCTGCTTGCGGCGCTTAATCGTAATGAGCAAGACATTACCGAATCGCCCGTAACGCCAGAGCAACTCGGTGGCTTAGTGCTGCGTATTTTAGACAACACCATTTCTGGCAAAATCGCCAAACAGGTTTTCCAGGCCCTGCTAAATGGTGAAGGCAGCAGCGCAGATGACATTATTGAGCGCCAAGGACTGAAGCAAGAAACTGATACCGGTGCGATTGAAGCCGTGATCAATCAAGTGATCACGGACAATGCTGCGCAAGTCGAGCAATACCGTGCCGCCGATGAATCTAAACAAGCGAAGTTGTTTGGCTTCTTTGTTGGTCAGGCCATGAAAGCATCACGCGGCAAAGCCAACCCGGCTATCGTTAATGAACTATTAAAAGCAAAGTTGAATGGCTCATGAGTTGGTTTAATGTAGAACGCGGCAATGGCCGCCCATTAGTATTGTTGCATGGTATCGGCATGTCTCATGCCGCCTGGGCACCGGTACTCAATAAGCTGGCCGGACACCGTCGTGTTATTGCATTTGATATTGCCGGTTTTGGTCAAACACCGGCGTTGCCTAAACCACTCACTGCCGAGGCATTAGTTGATGGCTTACGTCAAAGCCTTGTCGACTTAGGCATTCATGAGCCGGTCGATATGGTAGGCAACTCCATGGGTGGCTGGTTAGCGCTCGAAGCCGCGAAAGCGGGTCTGGCACGCTCTGTGGTCGGTATCTCACCAGCGGGCTTAGGCAACCACAGCGATGTACCGCTGCATATTCGTGCCACCTTTGCCAGCATGCGTTCAGCAGCCAAGTACGCACCCAGCATCAGCAAAACCTTATTAACCAACCCATTAGTAAGAGCGTTAGCGATGAGCATTCCGGTGTCTATTCGCAGCTTCCGGATGCCCAGTTTTGTTGCACAACAAGCGCTGCAAGACTTTGCCAATGCGCCCGGCTTTGATGACACCCTGGAAATTATCAAGCCCGTTTATGGTATCGAAACGCTTGAAATCCCCATCACCGTTGCCTTTGGCCGTCTCGATTGGATTTTAGTGGGTGAAATGCAAAAAGGTGATCGCCTGCCAGCCCAGACAAAGCGCTTAAAGCCATGGGGCTGGGGCCATGTGCCCATGTGGGATGACCCGGCGGGTGTCGCCAAGGTCATCCTTGAGGGAACTGCTTAAGGGCGTGGAATCGGAATACCACCCATAAGCCGCTGTAACATTGCTGGATCGATTAACGCCGACAAACCCTCCAAGCCAGGCAGACCTGATGGTGGACTAGAAGGCGTTAGTGACGGTGGCGATAGTGGTGTCGCCACACTGATTAATGGCACCCGGATAATGTTGGCATAAAGATCACCAACGTTTTTAGGAGCATCTGTTGGCACCATAAACTGCCATTGCTCACCATCAATTTCTGTTGTTGTTAATGGCGTAAAGGCATTGTCAGTGTCATGCGTCACCAAAAAATGAATGCCATGTGCGCCATGTGCACCCTGCCGCTTCAAGCAATCGGCAAAGGTGTTTCCCGAATGGTCTAAAGCACGACCAGCTAATAAGTCATAACTTTTTGGTACAAGGCCATCACGCCATAAATAGTTTTCGCCCGGATATGGCCTTGCCACTGGATCATCGCCGGTGCCGTCATCTAAGCAGGCATCATCTCGGTAGTATGGAATCACCAATGGATTGGCCAGTGTTGTTGCGCCTTTCAGTGCAAAAATATAAACCAGCGAGCCATTATTGCCTTTGGCCGAGACTTGCTCCCAGTTATTAAATGCTAAGGGCAAATTAAATGTTGGGTCGGCGGCATCAAAGAACATTGGGCACAGGCCATTGCTGGCCGGTACTGGCCCATCAGAGCCAATACACATGCCGGCGATGGGCATATGGCCATCAATCTGGCCGATGTCATCATTGATACCATCAATAGGCACACCTTGTGGCCGAAGTGCGGTGAAGTAACGGCCTCCTGGAACCTGCTCACCAGCGGCTGGCACCATGGCACTGCGATTGTAATCCCAGCTGGTGTAGAGACCATCCGGTGGAATCGGGTGAACTCGTACACGATAGCGATAGGCCACGGCATCACGATAGAAAGTTTCTGTTTTAGTCACGTTGGTGCCTGAGTCAGCACCCCATACTTCACGCATACAGCGCACAGGCCCGCAACGCTCGCCAATGAGTACGGAGTTTGCCTCCCAGTTAACTTGCTCATCCTCAAAGCCTACGAGCGAAATCACTGAGTCCGGCGATTGCTGGAAGGCACGGCCTTTCCAACGATCGATCAAGTCAGGGCGAGACTGCCAATAACTTGAGTCCGTGGCATCATCGTTAGGGCGACGAATACGTAAGTCACGCTTCATCCAACGCCCACTTGCCTCAAAACGGTAGGTATCAGTTTCAACTACCAAGCCATCACGTGGGAAGCGGTCAGTTGACTGTCGCGCCGTCGCTGGTGTGCCATCGTCACACACTGTGCCGGTCAGATTAGCACCGTAACCGGTATTGCTTGTGCCTAACTTTTCCGGGTCATCTTCACGATAGAAAAAGCGATCAATCCATTGGTCAGCATCAGCATTACGTTGGTAACGGACATAATGATCTTTTACATCGCGGAACATCGAGCCCTGCTCTTGCACCACCAGATAAACTGCTTTCGGAATACCTGGTGATAATGGATCGACCACCAAGACTTGCTGCACTTGTCGACCATCCGCCCAAGCCAACACATCCATGGGATTTGGCACCAGCTCACCAGCATCCTGTGCCATAAACACCACTTCATCATCCATATCTAAGCCTACCGCTGGATCTGGCTTGGCCCCTTTACCTGCGACATTTTGGAGGCACTCACCGTCTAAGTCCCAGCGCTCGATATCCCAGACATAGTTAATTTCGGTGTCTGTGCCAGAGTAAGTTGAGAAGCTGGAATTGCCGTTAGCCAAGAAGTAAGGCATACGCTCATCAACTTGCACTGGAATTTCAACAAACTGGCCA
>CAYYWS010000144.1:0-4825 GCA_964473955.1 uncultured Paraperlucidibaca sp.
ACAATGGCTGGGAAGGGCACATGCAGCGCAAAAATGGCAACAAAGGCGGCTGCGGCTAAAGCCCAATGCAGGCTGTTTTTTAAGGCTTTGGAACCAATGCGATAAACCGCATGCAGCACAATGGCTGCCACGGCGGGTTTAATGCCATAAAAAATCCCAGACACTAAGGCGACGTCACCAAAGGCTAAATACACCCAAGATAAGGTGATTAATATTAGTAGCGAGGGCAGTACAAACAATACGCCGGCCACAATGCCGCCCCAGCTGCGGTGCATTAACCAGCCTAAATAGGTGGCTAATTGCTGTGCTTCTGGCCCCGGCAGCATCATGCAGTAATTTAAAGCATGTAAAAAACGGCGCTCAGAAATCCATTGGCGTTTAACCACCAACTCTTGATGCATGATGGCAATTTGCCCGGCGGGGCCGCCAAAGCTAATAAAACCGAGCTTTAACCAAAAGCCCAAGGCCTGCATAAGGTTAATGTTTTGTTCGTTTTTAGCAGGTGTTGTCATAGTCAGCGGCGCTTTATATAGCAATGGGTGGGCTGGCGGTCTTTCAATATTCTCAGCTTTCTCTATAATCTTCGCCCTTGTCACTCAGCGATACGTCTTTTCTGAGTCAACCAAACACTTATCGATTCCTGTTGAGGTCGCCATGCAAGTTACCGTAGAAAACGTTTCCAGCCTAGAGCGTCGCGTTAAAGTTGTAGTTCCTGCTGATAAAGTTGCGCAGGACGTTAGTGCTCGCATCGCCAAGGCTGCTAAAACCATTCGTATGGATGGTTTCCGTCCCGGTAAAGTGCCTGTGTCTGTGGTGCAAAAGCGTTTTGGTGATTCCATTCGCCAAGAAGCCTTGGGCGAAATTATCCGTGACAGTTTTTACGAAGCCGTGACACAAGAAAAAATCAACGCTGCCGGTTACCCCAGCATTGAAGAAGTGTCAGATAACGCCGGTGAGGACTTAAGCTTCACAGCATTGGTTGAAGTGTACCCAGAGCCAGAATTGGCTAGCTTTGCTGACATCAAAATTGAACGCCCAGCGGTTGAAATCGGTGAAGCCGACATCGACGAAATGATTGAAAACCTGCGCAAACAACGCGCCACCTTTGCTGACAGCACAGAAGCTGCCGCCGAAGGCGACAAAGTTACGCTAGATTTTGAAGGCACTGTGGATGGTGAGTTGTTTGAAGGCGGTGCATCACAAGGTTTTGAGCTGGAGCTGGGCTCTAAGCGCATGATTCCTGGCTTTGAAGATGCCATTGTTGGCATTAAAGCCGGTGAAGTTCGCGACATTAACGTGACTTTCCCAGAAGACTACCAAGCCGAAAATCTGAAAGGCAAAGCAGCCGTTTTCAAAATTACTGCTCACACCGTGAAAAAATCGGTATTGCCAGAAGTGGACGAAGAGTTCCTGAAAGCTTTTGGTGTAACTGAGGGTGGTGTTGAGAAATTCCGCGAAGACGTTAGCAAAAACATGGCGCGTGAACTAAAACAAGCCGTGAAAACTAAAGTAAAAACTCAGGTAATGGACGGCCTGTTGGCTGCCAATGCTATTGACGTACCAAAAGCCTTGGTTGCTAACGAAATTGCTCGTCAACGCGAAGCCATGTTCAAACAGTTTGGCGGTGGCGCGAAATTAGATCCAAAAATGCTGCCAGACGACCTGTTTGCAGAACAAGCTAAGCGTTCAGTGTCTTTAGGTCTGCTGATTAGCCAAATCATTAAAGACAAAGCCATTGCAGTAGACAGCGAGCGTGTACGTGAGCTGGTTAACGAAGTGGCTGAATCGTATGAGTCGCCAGAAGAAGTGGTTAACTACTACTACGGCAACAAAGAGCAATTGGCACAAGTAGAAGCACTGGTGCTGGAAGACCAAGTGGTTGATACCATTTTGGCTGAAGCACAAGTGAGCGATGTAAGCGCTCGTTATGCCGATGTTGTGGTTCGTAACGCCCGCTAAGCAGTTGTTCACATTAGCGGTCTTGACCTAGGCCGCTAATGCTCAGACACTCTCGGTATGCCCCGGCATCCGGGAGTGTTTTTTATTGGGCTATCACCAGAGTAACTACATGAAAATTGAAAATTCCATGGCACCCTCAATTAATAATCTTGGCCTAGTGCCCATGGTGGTAGAGCAGTCCGCCCGTGGCGAACGTGCTTTTGACATCTATTCACGACTATTAAAAGAACGCGTGATTTTTATGGTTGGTCCTGTTGAAGACAATATGGCTAACCTGATTGTGGCTCAGCTGCTGTTTCTTGAGTCGGAAAATCCAGATAAAGACATTCACCTCTATATCAACTCACCTGGCGGTTCAGTAACTGCCGGCATGGCGATTTACGACACCATGCGTTTCATTAAGCCAGACGTATCAACCATCTGTATTGGTCAAGCGGCCTCAATGGGTGCGTTTTTGCTGTCGGCTGGCGCCAAAGGTAAGCGTTACTGCCTGCCACATTCACGTGTGATGATTCATCAGCCTTTGGGCGGCTTCCAAGGCCAAGCGTCTGATATTGCTATTCATGCGCAAGAAATTCTAAAAATCAAAAGTCTGCTCAATGAGTTGATGGCTGAGCATACCGGTCAACCGCTTGAGCGTTTAGAGCGTGACACCGATAGAGATAACTTTATGACAGCGGAAGACGCTAAGACCTATGGTCTGATTGACCAAGTGCTGACATCGCGTCTCTGAGTCGAGGAATATTATGTCTGATGAGAAGAAGGGTGACGGCAAGCTGCTGTTTTGCTCGTTTTGTGGCAAAAGCCAGCACGAAGTTCGTAAATTAATTGCCGGCCCATCGGTTTATATTTGCGACGAATGCGTGGATCTGTGTAACGACATCATCCGCGAAGAAGTGCAGGAAAAAACCGAAGAGCAAAACAGTGATCATCTGCCCACACCACGTGAGCTGAAAGCCACACTGGACGACTACGTGATTGGCCAAGAGCAGGCCAAGCGTGTGTTGGCGGTGGCGGTATACAACCACTACAAGCGTCTTCGTGCGGGCATGAAGCGCGCCATTGGTGCCCGTGCTGGTACTGAAGTTGAGCTATCAAAAAGCAATATTTTGCTGATTGGCCCAACCGGTTCAGGCAAAACCTTGCTGGCTGAAACACTGGCTCGTGTGTTGAACGTGCCATTTACCATGGCCGATGCCACTACGCTGACTGAAGCCGGTTATGTCGGTGAAGACGTCGAGAACATTATTCAAAAGTTGTTGCAGAAGTGTGACTACGACGTTGAAAAAGCGCAAAACGGCATCGTCTATATCGATGAGATCGACAAAATTTCACGTAAGAGTGATAACCCGTCGATTACCCGTGATGTTAGCGGTGAGGGCGTGCAACAAGCCTTGCTGAAGCTGATTGAAGGCACTGTGGCCAGTGTGCCGCCGCAAGGTGGCCGTAAGCATCCTCAGCAGGAATTTTTGCAGGTTGATACCTCGAATATCCTGTTTATTGTGGGTGGTGCCTTTGCTGGCCTAGATAAGCTGATTGCTAGCCGTGCTGAACCCGGTGGCATTGGTTTTAATGCCATGGTGAAAGGTGGTGGTGCACCTAAAAGCATTGGTGAGTTATTCACCAATGTGCAGCCCGATGACTTAGTCAAATTTGGTTTGATTCCCGAATTTGTTGGTCGTTTGCCAGTGATTGCAACACTGACTGATTTAGACGCTGAAGCCTTAGTGCAAATTCTGACAGCACCTAAAAATGCCGTTACCAAACAATATGCTAAATTGTTTGAAATGGAAGGTGTTCAGTTAGAGTTCCGCCCAGAAGCGCTGAAAGCCATTGCTGCCAAGGCTTTAGAGCGTAAAACTGGTGCTCGCGGTCTGCGCTCCATTATGGAAGGCATTTTGTTAAGCACGATGTATGAATTGCCTTCCTTGGAAGGTGTTAGCAAAGTGCTGATTGATGAAAAGGTAGTGATTGGTGAGTCAGAACCATTACTGGTTTATGAAAACACTGAATCTGCACGTGTTTTGCCTGAGTAATTTTTAGTCAGAACGTACAAAAAAGGGACTTTATGTCCCTTTTTTGTTGGCTTTTCGATCAGAATAATGACTGACACCTTGTAAAACGCCACGGCTTGCCCCACAAAGTAACTATATTCAAACAGGTTATTTAATGCCTGTTCATTGGGGAGACTATCGATGACCGACGTTCTGCGTTTACCTTTATTGCCGCTGCGTGATGTGGTGATTTACCCACACATGGTGATTCCTTTGTTTGTCGGTCGTGAACGCTCTATCGAAGCCTTAGAAGCTGCTATGGCGAGCGAAGAGCGTCACATTTTCTTGGTGTCACAGCGTGACGCCGCCGAAGACGACCCACGTCAGAAAGGCCTATACCAAATCGGTACGGTGGCCAATATTCTGCAATTGCTAAAGCTGCCAGATGGCACCGTAAAGGTATTGGTTGAAGGCTTAAGCCGCGCTGAGCTGGTCAGCATTGAAGAAACCGCAAACGAAGGCCTGCATGCCGTGTTAATGCCGAGTGCAGCGCCTGAGTTATCACGCAGTGATGCTGAGGTATTGGCGCGCAGCTTGATGTCGCAGTTTGAGCAGTACGTCAAGTTATCGAAAAAAGTGGCCAATGAAGTGCTGACCTCGGTGGCCGATATTCATGAGCCTAGCCGTTTGGCCGACACCATTGCGGCGCATTTGTCGCTGCGTATGGAAGAAAAACAAGCCATCTTGGACATTGTGCCGCTGCAAGAGCGTGTTGAGCATCTGATGGCGCTGATGGAGTCAGAGATTGACATCTTGAAGGTGGAAAAGCGCATTCGTGGCCGCGTTAAAAATCAGATGGAAAAAAGCCAGCG
>CAYYWS010000145.1:0-4805 GCA_964473955.1 uncultured Paraperlucidibaca sp.
AGCGCTGGCGCTTAAATGCTTCTGCAGACAGTGCCTATCGAGCGCACCTGCAACAGCCCTTACGGCAACAGCAAAGTGACCCCTGTCGTTTGCAAGCATGTAGTGATCTCGCTCGCGCACGCGCGGACATTATTGACTTCGAGTTGACACTAACTGAGTTAATCCAACCGCATTGGCAACTAAAACCCTGTCCTTATTTGCCCGGCGAGTGTTTATGGGTGGCTTGGCAGGGGCAAGTACTAAATGAATGTTTGGCTAAGCCAACGACGTCTAAAACCTGTTTAGTGATTAATACACCATGAGCCACCAGCAGCGCGGATACCTATTGGCAGAGTGGTTGTTGGCGGGCTTGCTGGGTGTTTTAGTGTTATCAACGGTGGTGATGAGTTTGCAAGTGCAATTGCGCTTGGCGGCATCACAGCGCCTGCCACTGCAGACAGCAACGGCTGCTCATTGGTTGTTTCAACGCCTGGAATTGGCACTGCTAAAAGCGGGAGAGGGCGGTGTGCACCCGTTTGCTTTAGATAACCCTGCCGCCGGTATTTGGCCTGATGATCAGTTAGTGCTGCAACGCCTTGTGTTATCGCAAGAATTAGACTGCGAAGGTCGAAAAGCTGAGGCCGGTGTGCTGCTGTTAGAGCGCTACTTTCTACGTAACGATAGTGCCAGTGCAGACAAGGTGTTGGCCTGCGATGCCGGTCATTGCCAGCAGGGGCAGTGTCAGTTTTGGGGTGATGCCGGTGTTGCCATCCAACCGGCTGTCTTTGCGGTGGTCGTTGTGTATGGCCAGCATGACCATGGTTCAGATGTATTGGCATATATAAGTAAGTCGGCACTGCAAGTTGAACAACGTGTTGCAGCGATAAAGCTGGGGTTGGCGCTGATAAGCCAAGATAAACAAATGCGCGCACTGCCATGGGCATGGCCGGGATCTTGGTTGCAGGCGCAATCTGCGCTGGCGGCTGATCAGCGTGTTCGACGGGCTTGGGTGCAGACTATTGAGGTGCCTCATGGTTAAGCAGGCTGGGCATATTTTGTGGTCTTTATTATTGTTATTGGGGTTAATGACAGAACTGACATTGTCGGTTGTCCATGAAGTGGCGAGTCAGTCACAAGCGGCTCTACGTTTTAGTCAGCAAGTCCAAGCTAGCAGCATCGTCAATGCGATTTTTTCTCAGCTTGAGCGCCTACCAATACCGGAATTGTCGTCAACAGATGAAGTGTTATGGCATCCAAAACAAATAGGCACTAAGACGGCTTGTGGTGAACGGGGTCATCAAGCAAGTTGGTTAGGCACTAATTGCGCACAAGTTCAGCCGGCATGGCAGTGGTGGTTAAACGTTGAGCCATCAACTGAAAGCACAGTTACGGGCAGCGACAGCGCATTGTTAAAACATCACGTTGAGCAGCTTTGGTGGTTGCGCGTTAGTGTGAAGACTGTAACTGGCTCAACAATGATTATTCAGCAGCAATACCGTCAGACGGTATTACCTTGAGCTGCTATCAACGAGGCTTTAGCCTTATTGAGCTCATGCTTATGCTGAGTTTAGTGGCGGCACTCTGGTTGGCGGCCAGTCATTATCAGATGCAGTCAAGACAGGTTGTTCAAGCTCGGCAGTGGGCACAAGCGGCGGTGGTTGCGCTGCAAACAGTACGGCAGCGAGCTCAGGTCGAGCAGCGTGTGTGGCGGGTCTGTGGTAGTGAGCTTGCAGAGGATTGTGCGGGGGTATGGTCTAAGCAATGGTGGGCGCAGGCCGAGCTAGATGGGTCAGCGCCTGTGCTGCTACAGCCAGACATTCCAATAGGCTGGCATGTTTATTGGCGTGGATTTAGGCAGCGACCATTTATTGAGTGGACAGCGACTGGCGATGCTGCAGATTCGAATGGCACATTGACCTTATGTGCGCCGATAGCGCAGGATGCCGCCTTGCGACAAATTGTCATTAGCCGATCGGGTCGACTGAGAATTCAAGCGCCAAAAGCTCAAGGTGCAAGTGCTTTGGCATCAGCGCGAGCGATTTGCGGCTGGTAAGGGGTAAACATGCGAGTGTTGGTTGTGGGTGGCGGCATTAACGGTCTGTTGACGGCGCGCGAGCTGGTGCAAGCGGGTCACGAGGTTGTGCTGGTTGAGCGCGGTGAGATTGGGCAGGAGTCAAGCTGGGCTGGCGGCGGTATTATTTCACCACTGTATCCATGGCGTTATTCCCCACCGGTAACTGCATTAGCTCGCTGGGCACAATCAGCGTATCCCGCACTTAGCCAAGCCTTGTTGGCAGAAACGGGTATTGATGTTGAGCTAAACACCTGTGGCATGCTGTTTTTAGATGCTGACGATGAACGTGATGCGGTGGCATGGGCAGCGCAACAGTCAGTGCCAGTTGAGCGTTATGACAACAATGACTTGCAACAGCGTTGGCCGGGCATAGCAACCGATGTTAATCATGCCTTGTTCATGCCGCAGGTCGCTAATGTACGCAATCCTAGGCTGTTAAAAGCACTCAAAATTTCTTTGCAGCAGCATACGCTTTTTCAAGTTTTGGCCAATGCCGAAGTTAAACATATAGAAGCCAACGCAGCACAAGCATTAGTAAGACTGGCAAACGGTGGTGTGCTTGAGGCGGATCAGGTGGTGGTGTGTGCCGGGGCGTGGAGTGCGTTGTTATTGGCCCCTCTGCAATCATTGCCGATAGCGCCTGTGCGCGGGCAAATGCAGCTTTACAAACTAAAGCCGGGACAAGTCCCGTGCATGATTCAGCGCGGCTCACATTATTTGATTCCACGCCTAGACGGTCATGTGTTGTGTGGTTCGACGCTAGAGCATGTTGGTTTTGATAAGTCCACCACCGAGCATGCAGCACAAACATTGCGTCAGGCGGCTATTTCAATATGGCCTGAATTGGCGCAGGCCCCTGTCATTCAGCAGTGGTCAGGATTAAGGCCCGGTTCGGCTAATGGCATTCCTTTTATTGGCGAATTAGCCAAGCAGCCTAGGATTTGGGTTAATGCCGGGCAATTTAGAAATGGCCTGGTGTTAGCGCCAGCGTCGGCGCGTTTGTTGGTCGATCAATTACTCGGCCGCAGCCCAGTAATTGATCCAGCACCTTATCAGTCGTTGGGGTGATCTTGAAAATACGCATCCCGATGCGCTTCTGAGCAAAAAATCTTACCGCGAGACTGAGTGGCTTCACCGCTGGGTAAATGCACGTCGCAATACGCGCAACGCTGCATCAGCTCCGGCTTGTCTTTCGACTTGGGTAGCACCTTGTCGGGGCCACCTAATACTCGACGTACTACCACAAAAGCCAGCCACGCCACGGCTAATAAAAGTAAGATACGCAAAATTATGATCATTGCTGTTTCCTTGGGGTTGAGCTCATCCTCGACTATCCTAGGCAACTTCATGTCGACTGCAAGCGGATTTATTATGTCATCGACCACTTTACGTATCGCGGTAGCTCAGCTCAATCTGTTAGTGGGTGATATTCCCGGTAATACCGAAAGAATTATTGCTAGTGCAGTCACGGCACGTGATCAGCAACAAGCGGATCTGATTGTTTTTCCCGAGCTGACTTTAACGGGTTATCCACCTGAAGACTTATTGCTGCGACCCAGCCTGAAAAAGCGTGTTGGCCAAGCTATTCAACAGTTGTTCAGCGTACCGGGCATTACCATGGTGGTGGGCGCCCCGCTGCATACTGAGCAGGGTTTAAGTAATGCCGCGTTGGTGATTCGTGATGGCGCTATTTTGGCTACCTATGTTAAGCAAGAACTGCCCAATCATGCGGTATTTGATGAGCGTCGTTACTTTGAGCCGGGTCATGAGGCGGTGGTGTTTGAGCATCAAGGCTTATTGCTTGGTCTGACTATTTGTGAAGATATTTGGCATGAAGGCCCTGCAGGCGCAGCAGCTAAGGCCGGCGCAGACTTATTAATTAACTTAAATGCCTCACCATTTCATGCCGATAAAGTGAGTGCGCGTCGCGCTACGGTGGCAGCGCGCTGTCAGGAAAATAATGTGCCGGTGCTGTATTGCAACTTGGTTGGTGGGCAAGACGAGCTGGTGTTTGATGGCGGCTCATTTGCATTTCAGGCCGATGCTGAGTTGGCTTGGCAGGCCCCGTTTTTTAATGAGCATATTGAAACCATTAGTTTTGATATTGAGCAGCAACGGTTTATGCCAGCGCCAGTAGCCACTCTGCCAAGCATGCATGAAGCGGTTTATAACGCATTGGTACTGGCGGTCCGTGACTACGTCAATAAAAGTGGCTTTAAGGGTGTTGTGCTTGGCTTGTCAGGCGGTATTGATTCGGCGTTGACCTTAGCCATTGCGGTTGATGCCTTAGGCGCTGACCGTGTGCGCGCGGTGATGATGCCGTATCGTTACACGGCGCAAATCAGCCTTGATGATGCGGAAGAAGAGGCTAAACGTTTAGCTGTGCATTATTCCGTATTAGCGATTGAGCCTATGGTGAATGCATTTAGTGCCACGCTGGCAGAGACTTTTGCCGGCTTGCCAGTAGATAAAACTGAAGAGAACCTTCAATCGCGCAGCCGTGGTGTGCTGTTGATGGCGATCTCGAACAAGCTGGGTTACATGGTGCTGACCACTGGCAATAAGTCTGAAATGGCGGTGGGCTACGCCACCCTCTATGGCGATATGGCCGGTGGTTTTGATGTGCTCAAAGATGTCGCTAAGGTGCTGGTTTTTGATCTGTGTCGTTGGCGTAATGAGCAGTCGCCTGACCTGCCACCGATTCCTCAGCGAGTGATTGATCGACCACCATCAGCTGAGCTGGCGCCTGATC
>CAYYWS010000146.1:0-2843 GCA_964473955.1 uncultured Paraperlucidibaca sp.
GCTTCAAACATTTTGGCAGTTTTGCCATGAATGACAGCCATATAGCTGTCTTCAGTGGTTGCGGGGTCATGTTGATTAATCAGCTGCAGTACTTCGCCTTCAGCAATTACGCAGGTGCCATCAGCCATAATACCCAAAATAACTTGGTGCTTTAGGCCGGCAATCATTTGAAATGAGCGAGACACTAAATAATCACCAACTAAAACGGCAGTGGCATTGCCCCATTGTGAGTTGACGGTGGCGCGGCCACGACGCAAATTTGACTCATCAACAACGTCGTCATGCAGTAGAGTGGCGGTATGTAGCATTTCAATAATAGCTGCTACATCAATATGTTGGCGGCCATCGTAACCACAGGCTTTGGCTGCAAGCAGCGACACTAATGGGCGCAAACGTTTGCCGCCACTTTGTACAATATACTGGCCCACTTCGCTCACCAGTGGCACGCGTGACTGTAAATTGTCATGAATGCAGGCGTCGACGGCGATGAAGTCGTCGCGGACAAGATCGAGAATTTGCGAGAATTCCATGTGGGTTAAGCTGCAGTTTATTAAAGATGCGCGAATGCTATCAGCCTCGCGCGCCTTGCACTAGCGTTTACGGTGTAAACTCGATGCAACAGAGGCTTGCAAGCAGCATCGTTCTTCACTAGAATTGCGCGCCTTGCGATAGTTCTCGGTTCTAGGTATTTAAAACGAAGGCCCTGTGAGCGTGATGCCACAGACAGCGGCAGTTGCCGTTTGGTCTTGACCTAATCCGATTGATGCCGATGGAGCAGTTATGTACGCAGTAATTAAGAGCGGTGGTAAGCAGCACCGTGTAGTTGAAGGTGAGCGCTTAAAGGTTGAGCTATTGGCCGTTGAACCCGGTCAGAGCATTACATTTGATGACGTGTTGATGGTTGTTAATGGTGACAACATTCAAATCGGTACGCCAGTTGTAGCAGGTGCTACAGTGACTGCTGAAGTGTTGACTCATGGCCGTCACGACAAAATTCGTATCGTGAAGTTCCGTCGTCGTAAGCACTACCGTCGTCAAGCAGGTCACCGTCAGTACTACACTGAACTCAAAATTACCGGCATCAGCGCCTAAGCGATTAGAGAGAGTATTTAGACATGGCACACAAAAAAGCTGGCGGCTCCACCCGTAACGGCCGCGACTCAGAAGCCAAACGACTTGGCGTAAAAATTTATGGTGGTCAGCAGATTCAACCTGGTGGCATTATCATTCGTCAGCGCGGAACTCAGTTCTGGGCTGGTGAGAATGTAGGCATGGGCCGTGACCACACCTTGTTCGCGAAAGCGCACGGTGTTGTAAAATTTGTTACTAAAGGTCCATTCAACCGCAAATACGTGGTGGTGGAAGCTAACGCTTAATTGCGTTGGTCTCTAAAAAGCCCCGCTTAGCGGGGCTTTTTTGTTGGGAGAAATGAAATGCGTTTTGTCGATGAGGCAGTCATTAAAATTGCCGCTGGTGATGGCGGCAATGGTTGCATGAGCTTTCGCCGTGAAAAGTTCATTCCGTTTGGTGGTCCAGACGGTGGTGACGGTGGTCATGGCGGTTCGGTATGGGCAGAAGCAGATGATGGCATCAATACCCTCGTTGACTATCGCTATACCCGACAGTTCCGTGCTGAGCGCGGCAAAAGTGGTCGTGGTGCCAATTGTACCGGGGCTAGTGGTTCTGATGTGGTGCTGAAAGTGCCAGTTGGCACGACCCTGCTAGATGAAGCCACTGGCGAAATGCTGGGTGATTTAACCGAAATTGGTCAGCGTGTTTTGCTGGCCAAGGGTGGTCGCGGCGGTCTTGGCAACATCAACTTTAAAAGCTCAACCAATCGATCACCGCGTAAAACTACTGACGGTACTCCGGGTGAGCTGCGCGAGCTGCGTTTAGAACTGAAAGTATTGGCAGATGTCGGTTTATTGGGCCTGCCTAACGCAGGCAAGTCGACCTTTATTCGTGCGGTGTCGGCGGCAAAGCCAAAAGTGGCAGATTATCCGTTTACCACATTGATTCCGAACTTGGGTGTTGTTGACGTTGATCGTCACCGTTCGTTTGTGATGGCAGATATTCCTGGCCTCATCGAAGGTGCGTCGGATGGCGCCGGCTTAGGTGTGCGGTTTCTAAAGCATTTGGCTCGTACACGTTTCTTGCTGCATTTAGTTGATGTTGCGCCGTATGACGAAACTGATCCAGTGGAGTCTGTTCAGGTTATTAGTCGTGAGTTGGAACGCTTTTCGCCAACATTGGCTTCTCTGCCGCGCTGGTTAATCTTAAATAAAATTGACCTGTTGCCAGCGGGTGAAGATATCGACCAGCGTTGTAATGACATCGTCGAGCGTCTGGCTTGGACTGGTCCAGTATTTCGCACCTCGGGCTTAACCAAAGAAGGTGCCATGGCGGTGTGTTATCGCCTGATGGACGCCATCGAAGAGCAGCTTGAAGCTGAAGCGGCAGATCCGTCGATTGCAGAAGCTGAACAGGCCAAGCGCGAGCAACTGGTGCAAGAAGGCCGCGATAAGATTCGTGAGCTGGAAGTGCGTCGTGCAGCGGAGCGTCGTGCCCGTCGTTTAGGCATTGATATCGACGACTTAAATGATGACGACGACGATGATGATTTTGATGAAGACGGCGAAGATGCGCCAGAGATCATTTACCGACGCTAGGAGATAGTGGATGTCGGCGGTAGCTAATCAGCGTGAGCGGGTACAAAAGTCCAAGCGTTGGGTGGTGAAAATCGGCTCGGCGTTATTGACCGATAATGGTCAAGGCTTAGATCAGCAGGCGATGGCGCAGTGGGTGGCACAGATGGTCGCCTTGCGTCAGCGTGGCATTGAGCT
>CAYYWS010000146.1:2943-4735 GCA_964473955.1 uncultured Paraperlucidibaca sp.
GTTATTTTGACCGACCAAGACGGTATGTTTGATCGTGACCCACGTCATGACCCATCTGCGGTGTTGCTGCCAGAAGTACAAGCTATGGATGAGCGCTTGTTAGCGATGGCTGGTGGCGGTGGTGTGTTAGGGCGGGGCGGCATGATCACCAAGGTCAGGGCGGCACGTTTAGCCGCTAAGTCTGGCTGCGCCACCATTATTGCCAGCGGTAAAGGTGAAGATATTCTGCTGCGTTTAGCACAGGGTGAGGTGCTGGGTACGTTGTTGCTGCCAGAGCAGGATCGTCTGACTGCTCGTAAGCAGTGGTTGGCGGGGCATTTACAGCATGCTGGGCGCTTATGCCTGGATGATGGTGCGGTACAAGCATTGTTGGCCGGTGGTCGAAGCCTGCTGCCTGTGGGCGTAAAGCGGGTTGAGGGTGACTTCCAGCGTGGTGAAGTGGTGGCCTGTGTCGATGTCAGCGGTGAGCAAGTCGCTGTTGGTATGGTTAACTATTCGGCGGATGAGTGTCGGCGCATTGCCGGTCAGCCATCAGAGCGTATTACCGCGCTGCTTGGTTATGCCGATGCACCAGAATTAATTCATCGCGACAATATGGTGCTAATCCGTCGCAAAAACTGATCTGTATCAATTTTCTTCTCGGTCACTGATGTTGAAATAACACCATCAACACAGTGACTAGGAGAAAGCACATGTTATTAGATCTATTAGGTACTTGGAGTGGCTTGTTATCACTGTTAGTGATTGTCTTGTCTGCAGTGGCGATTCCATTTGGTGTTTATGTGGCGCTCACAAGGCAGTTCAAAGGTCCGATCGAGTTGGCCAATGAGCGTGTTGAAGGTAAGCTTGAGCCAGAACCGAAAAAGCACTCTGAGTGGCATCGTCGCCGTTATGCACATTGAGCGTTAGCCATCAGCAAGAGCTGTGTACTGTCCTGAATGTGCACAGCCTTGCCGCTCACTTGTAGTATCCCCAGTTGTTCTAGCCGGCTAAAGCTGCGGCTAACCGTTTCCACCGCAACACCCAAGTGATTCGCTAAATCTGCACGAGCCATGGGTAGACGAAATGAGCTGCCAGCTAATTTTCGTTGCTGTAAGCGCTGAATCCATCCATACAAAAAGCTAGCTAAACGCGCTTCAACTGAGCGTGCGCCTATCAGGTGCAGGCGTTGGTGGTCGGCACGTATTTCAGTGCTCATTAGATTAAAAATATGTTGCTGCAACTCGGGTAATTGACGCGAAAGTGAGGTTAGTTGGCCGGTTGGTAGCACACAAAGTGAAGTTTTCTCTAGCGCCTCAGCGCGACTAGTGCAGACGGCATGGCCTAGATTCTCTAGACCTACCACTTCGCCCGGCTGATAAAAGCCGGTAATCAGCTCGCTGCCGTCGTGCTGAATAATGCTAGTTTTGATGCTGCCAGAGCGGATCGCGTAAATGGCATGATGTGCTTCACCAATCTGATACAGCGCTTGGCCCTTACTCAATAGCGGCGGCTGGCCAATGACTTCACTGATGCGGTTAAGCGCGCTGTCGTCAAACGCCGGTGGGAAACAGATATTTTGTAGGCCGCAGTCGGTGCAGCGAAGCGATGAGCCTGCCATGAGTAAACTCAATAGTGTGTTGTTGGCAGCTTAACCTACTTTTTATGGTCTAAAAAAGGCGTATAAAAAAACCGGCTTTTAAGCCGGTTTTTTGTCGCCATTAAGGCAAAAGCCAGTAATTAGGCTAATGCTTTAATTTGCGCGTTCAGACGGCTCTTATGACGAGCAGCCTTATTTTTGTGGATGATGCCC
>CAYYWS010000147.1:0-4708 GCA_964473955.1 uncultured Paraperlucidibaca sp.
CTGGCCAAGGCTTACCCGTGTCAGGGTCGTCTGTTTGATAACGATAACCGCGTCGATCACTCACCCAACCATAGCTGCCACAGTTGGTCATGGCGGCTGACATTAAAAAGCCCCGCCGAGTTTGCATATGACGAAGGGGCGATTGCCGTAAAACCGGTGTCAGCGCATCAATAATCGCCATGGGATCTGACAACACCTGAGGCAGATGTATTAAACCGGCAATCAGTTCTGATCGCATACTAGATGCAAGCATAAACTGCTCGCTTGATTTTAATCACACAAACAGTGAACATAAGTTACGTTTCCACGATAATTTGGCTATAGCGTATGTCTGTCGAACCGCCCTCAGCAATTGCACGCGCCCGTGCGCCTGTGCAAGAAAGATCACAACAACGGGTTGCTCAGATTATCGCGGCAGCTGAGCATCTCCTGATTAGAGTTGGGCCAGAAGAAACCTCTATTCCAGAAATTGCCAAATTAACTGGCATTCCACGTGCTTCTATTTATCAATTTTTCCCTAACAAATACGCCTTGTTTAATCATTTAGCAGAATTCTATTTAGAACAAGTAAGTGAAGCCATTAAACAACTGGGCGCAAGTTGTCATGACTTAAACTGGCAAGAAACGACCAACGTATTAGTCCAGGGGGCTTCTGCATTTTATAACCATTCACCTATTGCTAGCATGCTCGTCTTAGGTGGCCCTTTTAGCCGTAGCGCCTATTTGGCACAAGAAGTCACCATTGTGAATATTGGCCAAAGTGTACGTCAGTTATTTGCCAACTTAGCCCTGCCTTTTCACCTGCCCACTAAGCCAGATGCCGCCACTTTTGCCGTTGAGATTGCCTTTGCTTGCATGAAACACGGTTATTACGAAGACGGCACCATTACCGAAGATGCCCAAGCGCAAGCTAGCCATGCCGCAATAGCCTATCTAAGTCGTTGGCAATAAGCCTTTTTGCTTCTGAATTGCTGTTATGGTTTAATTCGCGCCTCTTGAAATATGTGTTCTGCTCTCATGTCTTTGGTTCAACACCACCTGATTAGCTCCATTACGCCACCATAACGCTCGTTAGGTTGCGCCTATCTCCTAGACGCTAGCTCGTCGTTTTGTTGTGTCCATTTATCAGGAATCTTTATGCAGTCATCGATGAAACAGGTGTGGCTATCCAATATTCGTGGCGACGTGCTTGCCGGTATTGTGGTCGCCTTAGCCCTAATCCCTGAAGCCATTGCTTTCTCAATTATTGCCGGTGTTGACCCCAAAGTAGGCTTATACGCTTCGTTCTGTATTGCTGTCGTTATTTCCTTTGTGGGTGGCCGCCCTGGCATGATCTCGGCTGCCACCGGCGCCATGGCGCTACTGATGGTCACCTTGGTTAGAGAGCACGGTTTAGAGTACTTATTAGCTGCCACCATACTTTGTGGTGTATTTCAGATTTTTGCCGGCTTTTTACGACTTGGCGCCCTGATGCGCTTTGTATCGCGCTCGGTGGTAACTGGCTTTGTTAACGCACTAGCCATTCTTATTTTCTTGGCGCAGCTACCAGAGCTCACCAACGTCACTTGGCATGTGTATGCCATGACAGCCGGCGGCTTGGGAATCATTTACTTGTTTCCTTTATTACCCAAAATTGGCCAAATTATTCCCTCACCCTTAGTTTGTATTTTAGTACTCACCGCTATTGCCATGACCTTAGGTATGGACATTCGCACCGTGGGTGATATGGGTGAACTGCCAGACACGCTGCCTATTTTCCTGTGGCCAGAAGTGCCACTAAACACGGAAACACTGCTGATCATTCTCCCTTACTCAGCGGCATTGGCCGTGGTCGGTCTGCTTGAGTCGATGATGACGGCGACCATTGTGGATGACCTAACCGATACCGACAGTGATAAAAATCGTGAGTGTAAGGGTCAAGGCATTGCCAATATCGGTGCCGGCTTAATGGGCGGTATGGCAGGTTGCGCCATGATTGGTCAATCCATCATTAACGTAAAATCGGGTGGCCGTACCCGTTTATCAACCCTAACTGCGGGTGTCGTGCTATTACTGATGGTGGTTTTTCTAAGCGACTGGGTCTCAAAAATCCCCATGGCAGCCTTAGTGGCGGTAATGATTATGGTATCGATTGGTACCTTTAGCTGGGGCTCAATTACCAGCCTGAAAAAGACGCCACTGTCATCCAATATCGTCATGGTCTCTACCGTGGTTGTGGTGGTGTTTACCCATAACCTAGCCTATGGCGTGTTTGTGGGTGTGTTGCTGGCTGCCTTGTTCTTTGCCAACAAAATTGCACATTATTTAGACGTAGAAAGCACCTTAAGCGCGAATGGCAGCGTGCGTACCTATACCGTGATTGGTCAGGTATTTTTCCCTTCTGCAGAGAAGTTTGTGGCGAGTTTTGACTTTAAAGAGGCAGTTGATCGTGTGGTCATCGACTTAACACGCGCTCACTTTTGGGATGTCACCTCGGTGGCGGCATTAGATAAAGTGATTATTAAGTTGCGCCGCGATGGTACGGTAGTAGAAGTGTTGGGCCTTAATGAGGCCAGCGCCACCATTATTGATCGCTTTGGTGTGCACGATAAACCCGATGCTGCCGACCGACTCATCGGCCACTAAGTCAGGAGAATAAGAATGACATCTATTTTTGCCTGTATTGATGGATCACCCGTGGCCGCATCGGTTTGTGACTATGCCGCTTGGGCTGCAGCCAAGTTGCCAGCCCCAATTACCTTGCTACATGTACTCGATCACCAGGCCTATCCTGTTGCAACCGATGTTAGCGGCAATATTGGCCTTGGTGCACGTGACTTGTTATTAGATGAGTTAGTGGCTCTGGACGAAAAACGTAATCGCCTTGCACTGGAGCAAGGCAAGCTGCAATTAGACGCTGCACGTGAACGTATTCAAAAAATCGACAACAGCATTACGGTTAACCAACGCCAACGCCATGGCAACTTAGTGAGCACCCTAGCTGAGCTTGAAGAAGACATTCGCGCCGCCGTCATTGGTCGTCGTGGCGAGTCGTCAGGCAATGCAATAAGCCAAGTAGGCAGCCAGTTAGAGAGTATTATTCGCACGCTGCACCGCCCAGTTTTGGTTGCACCCGATAATTTCAAAACACCACGCAGCGCCATGCTGGCGTTTGATGGCAGCGACACCACACGTAAAGGTGTCAAATTATTGGCTGCCAGCCCATTATTTGCAGACTTGTCGCTGCACTTAGTCATGGTTGGTAATGACAGCACCGATGCACGTGCGCAACTGCAATGGGCTGTTGACCAACTCAAGGCTGCTGGCCGCGAGGTACAAGCCGCCATTCGTCCTGGCGCCATTGTGCCGACACTGCATGCTTATCAAGAAGATCATGCTATCGACCTAATGGTGATGGGCGCTTACGGCCACTCACGTTTACGTGAGTTTTTTGTCGGCAGCACCACCAACGCGATGCTGCAATCAACTACCTCTGCCCTACTGTTGCTGCGCTAAACGCAGTAGTTAGGGTGCTTAAAACCTCTAGGAGGCCACATTGCGTTTTCTGATCGCGGACAGCCAACCTCTGTTTAGAGAAGCGCTGAGTTCACGGCTGCTGCAATGGTACCCACACAGTACTATTCATCAAGCAGATCAAATCGATGGCTTGTTACGCTCTCTGGATAATGGCATTCACTACGACTTAGTTGTTTTAGATGCATATTTAGATGGTCGCGATACCGCAAAAGGATTATTTGTCTTACTGCAAAAGATCAGTCCATTAAACTTATTACTGATTATTCCTCACCGCCTAGACAGCACGATGCTAGATTTGGCGCATAGCATTTCATGCAGCACCTTCACTCGCTTAGAAGATGCAGTGCAATTAGAAAGCGCGGTCAAACTAGCTTTGTCCAAACCGTTGCAAAAACCTGTACTAACAACAAACTACTTACCGCCAGAGTCTATTGATCCGCGTGATCAACTGATTGAAAGCTTCCCGCCACAACGTCTTGCAGTGTTGCGCCAAGTATTACGGGGGCACACCAACAAACATATTGCCGAACGCTTAAATATTGTCGAAGCTACTGTTAAGAGCCATGTTTCAAGCATTATGAAGCAACTTAATGTGCGTAACCGAACGCAAATTTTGGTGGTATTAAAAGACTATGAGTTTGTCTAATGTCTAATGATTAAGGCAACGACCATCATTGCTGATGGAGGTAGTTATGATGAGTAATACAATACGAGTATTAGCAGGACTTGTTCTTGCTCTGAGCACCAGTTACGTGATCGCAAATACCAGCGATCTCGACACCGCCACATTTGCCACAGGCTGCTTTTGGTGCACCGAAGCCGACTTTGAAAAATTGCCTGGTGTGGTATCAGCCGTGTCGGGTTATACCGGCGGCAAAACCACCAACCCCACCTATGCACAAATATCGAGTGGTAGAACGGGTCATGTAGAAGCCGTACAGCTAAAGTACCGCCCCAGTCAGATCAGTTATGAAAGTCTCTTAGCCACATTTTGGGCTACCCACGATTATTTAGATGGTGGTGGACAGTTCTGCGATCGCGGCAGCCAATATGCGCCAGTGTTGTTTACCCATAGCGATGAGCAAGCAAAAGCAGCTAATCGCAGCAAAGAGGCTTTACAACAACGGCTAAGCCAGCCGATTGCAACACGTATATTACCTGCGGTGAAGTTCTATCCTGCAGAGGAGTATCA
>CAYYWS010000148.1:0-4643 GCA_964473955.1 uncultured Paraperlucidibaca sp.
CTGGTGCAATGGATTTAGTTGGTTTGGCGCGCCCGCTTGCGATTGAGCCTGATGCGCCTAAGCGTTTGCTGGCGGGTGTAGAAACACGATATCGCGTTAAGCAGCTCAGCACAGGCATTAAGCCGATTGATCGAATGGGCTTGTTAGAGGTGGTTTGGTACACCCGCCAATTGCGTCGAATTGGTCGCGGTAAGTTACCTAAGCCGAATGAGTCAGCATTATTGGCTATGTTGGGTTATGTCTCGGGCAATGTTCGAGGCACTTTACGCACCAGAAGATTGCGAGCAAGTGCATAAACTAGCTAGGCGATGAGGCAGAGCTCTGTTATAGTCGCCGCCGAGTTTTGCGCCAGTGGTGAAATTGGTAGACACGCTGGATTTAGGTTCCAGTGCCGCGAGGCGTGAAGGTTCAAGTCCTTTCTGGCGCACCATAAACTCGACTTGCCCGCAGTAGATCGCGTTCGTAATACGCTGTCGCTAAGACATGTAAATCTAAATTAATTTGTTCTCGTAATTCGGCCAAGCTCATGTTCGAGCGATCAAGACGCCAGACGCCAAAATCACTTAATGTGGGTTCCTGTTTAGCAGCCGCTTTAAGCAAGGCATATAACCAGCCCCAAATGGTGGCTTCTTTTCTAAACGGGATACGGTAGTGTTCCAGCTGGCGACGTAAGGTCTCACTATCTCGAATATCAAAGTAGCGTGGCAATACTTGTTGCATTAAGTTGTCTAGGCGCTGCCAAATCAAACGTTTTTCGCTGTCGTCATAACGATTCCAGTCAATAACTTCATGCAAATAACGTCGACACCCTCGGCAGACGGAGTCACCGTAGGTGGTTGAGCATATGCCTACACAAGGCGTGGGAACTTTTTCAAATAGCATGATGTCAACAAGCGTGTTTAAGCGGTAATGAACATAGCAAAAAAATGTTTGACTTCACACCCGTAGGCTCGCATAAAGCCTATGCAAACCATCAACGAGGAGCCATCGCGCTAATGAGTTACGAATTATTAAAAATGTTGCATATGACCACTGCATTGTTGCTGGGCGCTGTGTTTTTGCTGCGCGGTGGACTGTTGTTAGCTGGCTCAACATGGCAGCAAAAAACACCCATTCGCATTTTGCCGCATATTTTAAGTGCTGTTTTAATTGTGGCCGGCATAATGCTGACAAAGGCAATGGGTGGCGTGCCTAGCTGGGTATGGTTAAAGTTTGCATTACTGTTTGCATTCTTAATTATCTCGGGCATTACCTTTAAGCGGATAAATGGCAAGCTTCAGCAGAGTTTATGGCTGTTGGTGGCGCTACTGGCGTATACTGCTGCATTGATGGTTGCGTTTACAAAAACCATCCCCACAGTTTTGTAATCGAATTAATGCGTTACTGGCACTGTCAACCATTGACGGTGCTATGCGTTTGATCGAATTGGAAGCCTACGATAAGTGGGTATATGTTGTTTTAGGAGAATAAAAA
This sequence comes from uncultured Paraperlucidibaca sp., assembly GCA_964473955.1. Taxonomy (GTDB): domain Bacteria; phylum Pseudomonadota; class Gammaproteobacteria; order Pseudomonadales; family Moraxellaceae; genus Perlucidibaca. The sequence goes on from CAYYWS010000148.1 coordinate 1,474, forward strand.
TGCGTCTTTTATCTGTTGCTGCTGTTGCTGGTACGTTAGTTCTTGCTGGTTGTACAACAAATCCGTACACCGGTGAGCGCCAAGTCGCTAAAGGCACTTATGGTGCTGCTATTGGCGCGGCTGTTGGTTGCGGTATCGCAACAGCAACAACTGCTCGTGGCAAGCGTAATGAGCGTTGCTTGCAAGGTGCTGCCATTGGTGGTGTTGCAGGTGGTGGTGTTGGCGTTTACATGGACGTGCAAGAAAAGAAATTACGTGATCGTTTAACAAGTGTTGGCGTTGGTGTTCATCGCGATCCAAACACTGGTGCAATCAACTTGATCATGCCTGGTAACATCACGTTTGCTACCGGTCAGTCTGCTGTTCGTGCCGACTTTTATCCCGTATTAGACGCTGTTGTTGATGTGTTGAAAGAGTATAAAGACACCACAATTACTGTTAGTGGTCACACTGACAATGTTGGCAATGCTCAGTTTAACCAGAATCTGTCACAGCAACGTGCTAACTCAGTTGCTGGCTATTTGGTTAACCGCGGTGTAGCTGGTCAGCGTGTGAGCGCGATTGGTTTTGGCTTTAATCAACCAATTGCTTCAAACAACAACGAAGCTGGTCGTGAGCAAAACCGTCGTACAGAAATCCGCATTAACCCACCACAACAGTAATTTTGTTGCGGTAATAAAAAAGCCCGGCTCAAAGCTGGGCTTTTTTATGGGGCAATTCATTGAGTTCGTTAGGGCTTGCGCAATGAATGCTTAAGTCACGTAATAGGCCGTCTTTCACGCTGTAGATAAAGCCGTGCACTGAAATGGATTGATTACGGCGCCAAGCGTTTTTAACAATAGATGTTTCGCAAACATTGGCTACCTGTGTCATAACATTTAGCTCACACAAGCGATCAATTCGTTGTTGCGTCGCAAGGTCGCGTAACTCGCTTTCATGCTGACGCTCAATATCTTTAATATGGCGCAGCCAGTTATCAATAAGACCAAACTCACGATTCTCAACCGTGGCGCGAATACCGCCGCAGTCATAGTGGCCAGTCACCAAAATATGCTCTACTTTTAAAACATCAACAGCATACTGTAGTACTGAAAGACAGTTCATGTCGGTGTGAATAACTAAATTGGCTACGTTGCGGTGAACAAAGACTTCGCCAGGTAAAAGTCCCATGATTTCATTGGCCGGTACGCGGCTATCCGCGCAACCTATCCACAGAAACTGAGGAGACTGTTGATTAGCGAGCTTTTCGAAAAACAAAGGATCATTAGCCTTAACTGACTCTGCCCATAACCGGTTATTTTGAAAAAGCGCATCCAGCATTTGATTGTCCCAATAAAAGATGGTCTGAGTATGCCATAGCCTAAGCTATTATCAGGGACAAGTTAATTGACCTTAAGACCATGGGAGTAGCCTATGACCGTTGAGCGCATGAACTGGCCAGCACTGTTAAATACCACACGATTTAAAATTCGTGACGGCGAAGTGAGGCCAACACGTGCTGCTGCTAGTGCTGACGGTGCAGCGGGGTTACGCTCAGAGTTTCATATCGATCATGACCGGGTTGTGTTTTCTTCGGCGTTTAGACGGCTGGGCCGGAAAACCCAGGTGCATCCTTTAGCACAAAGTGATCATGCCCATAATCGTCTAACACATAGTGTGGAGGTGGCCAGTGTTGGCCGTAGTATGGGCAATCGTGTCGGCGCCATGCTTGTTGAAGGCGGGCTGCTGCCTACGGGCTATACACCGTTTGACATTGGCTCGGCCGTGCAGGTGGCTTGTTTGGCGCATGATCTTGGTAATCCGCCATTTGGCCATACCGGTGAATATGCACTGCGTGACTGGTTTCGTGATCCCGCCCATGCCGCGTTGTTAGATGGTCTAAGTGATGCCGAACGTATTGATATTCAGACCTACGAGGGCAATGCCCATGGACTTCGATTAGTCACTAGCTTGGAGATGTATGCCGGTGAGGGTGGTATGCGCTTAAGCGCTGCCACTATTGGCACCATGGTTAAATACCCGTGGAGTGCACAAACTTTTCCTGAGCGTGGCAAGTTCAATATTTATCAGGCCGAACTGCCGTATTACCAACGTGTTGCTGATGAGCTAGGTTTAATTCAGCGCGGTGATAGTCATTGGGCGCGGCACCCCCTGTCATATTTGATGGAGGCGGCTGATGATATTTGTTATGCCATTGTCGATTTAGAAGATGCCGTTGAGATGGGCATTTTAGATTTGCACGAATTTGAGCGCCTATTAGGGCCTATTGTTGATCCTGATAAAGTGTGGGGCATTCGTGACCCCCGTCAGTACGCGGCCGCTTTACGCGGCACGATGGTGGGGCGTTGTGTTAAAGATCTGGCCGATACATTTATGCGTCATCACGAGGCGTTATTAGCAGGCGAGTTACCGCAAAAGGATTTAATTGCATGCTCAAGTGCCGACGTACGCGAAACCTTAACTGCGGCTAAACAGCTCGCGAGTGAAAAAGTGTATCGCCATCGTAGCAAGGTCGAAATGGAAATTGCTGCATATCCGTGCTTAGCGGCATTGTTGAATGTGTTGGTGCCAAATGTGCGCGCTCTTTGTTTGCATGGCCCTGAGCGCTTAAGTCATCGACAACGTACTCAACTTGCGCTGTTGGAGCCAGCCTTGGCCGAAAATATTAACCTGTATCAGGGCTACTTAAGTGTTTTGGATTTTGTTGGCAGCATGACTGATAACCATGCAGCACGTTTGGCACGACAAATTTCAGGCATTGGCTTAGTTTGACAGGCTTGCACCAAAGTGCTCCGGTGCTTATGCTCTGCTCCCGCGTGACTATATAGTCTAATTTTTACAGCAACCCTATCTCAGAGGTTATTTATGCAGCTGCAAGACAAAATTGCCGTTATTACTGGTGGTGCATCAGGCTTAGGCATGGCGACCGTCAAATCGTATCTAGCCAAGGGCGCTAAAGTCGCTATTTTTGATTTAAACGCAGAGGCTGGTCAGGCTGCAGTACAGGAGCTGGGCGCAAATGTGATGTTTTGCCGCACCAATGTATCGGATGAGGCATCTGTACAAGAGGCACTAGCAGCGGTTGTTGCAAATTGGGGCGCTGTTCACATTGCAGTGAACTGTGCTGGTGTTGGTAGTGCTATGCGCACCGTGGGTAAAAATGGCCCTCA
>CAYYWS010000149.1:0-4624 GCA_964473955.1 uncultured Paraperlucidibaca sp.
TAGCCTAAGCATGGATGAAGCCCGTGCGGTGGAGTCACAGCTGTTAGATGGTCGTCTAGATTTACTCTATATGGCACCTGAACGTCTAGTGTTGTCGCGCACCTTGGATTTGCTGTCGCGCGTACAAGTTTCCTTATTTGCTATTGATGAAGCACATTGTGTGTCGCAGTGGGGCCATGATTTCCGTGCTGATTACTTAGGTCTGCATGTGCTGGCCATGCAGTTCCCGCATGTGCCTCGATTGGCATTAACCGCCACTGCCGATAGCCGTACACGATCAGACATTAAACGCTTGTTAGGGCTGGAACAGGCCACTGAGTTTGTCAGCAGTTTTGATCGCCCCAATATTTTTTATCGCATTTTGCCGCGGCTAAATGCGATGGATCAGTTGGTGCAGTTTATTCAGCGTGAACACAAGCAAGATGCCGGTATTGTCTATTGCCTATCTCGCGCAAAAACTGAGCGAGTCGCAGAAGCCCTGCGGGCTAAGGGTTTTGATGCGCTGCCTTACCATGCTGGGTTAAGTGCTGATGTGCGTGAAGCCAACCAAACCCGATTTTTGCGCGAAGAGGGTGTGATTGTGGTGGCCACCATTGCCTTTGGCATGGGTATTGATAAGTCCAATGTGCGTTTTGTGGTGCATATGGATTTGCCGCGCAGTGTGGAGGCGTATTACCAAGAAACGGGTCGGGCGGGTCGTGACGGGTTGGCCTCCAGTGCCTGTCTGTTTTATGGCTTGCAGGATGTCATTAAGCATCAGCAAATGTTGGCGCAGTCTGATGGCAGCGAAGAACATAAACGCCATGAACGGCGACGTATGGATGGCATGCTGCAGCTGTGTGAGATCACCGATTGTCGCCGTCAATTTTTGCTGCGTTATTTTGATGAGCATATGGCGGAGCCCTGTGGTTATTGTGACAGCTGTCTAGAGCCGGCAAAAACCTGGGATGCCACCGAGCCTGCGCGTTTGGCGCTGTCAGCGGTGTATCGCACCGGCCAGCGCTATGGCGTGGAGTATGTCTTGGATGTGTTGGTGGGTAAGCGTTCAGATCGTGTGGTGGCCAACGGCCATGATCAGCTCAGCCTTTTTGGTCAAGGCAAAACTACCGCGCTTAAAACGTGGCGCAGTATCTTTCGTCAGCTATTGGCCAAAGGTTTATTGCAGGTAGACAGTGAAGGCCATGGCAGCATGCAATTGTCGGATAGCTGTCGACCGCTACTGAAAGGTGAGCAAAAACTGATGTTGCGCCTTGATGCCGCCACCGCCAATGAAGCCAGTAGCCGTAGTCGTGCTAAAACCGCCATTGACCCAGCAGATGAGCCCTTGTGGTTGGCCTTGCGCGGTTGCCGTCGTCGTTTGGCGGAAGATCAAGGCGTACCGCCTTACGTTATTTTTCATGACAGCACATTGCAGGCTTTGGTAGAGCATATGCCATTGAGCCTGCATGAAATGCGGGCTATTCCCGGTATTGGCGAAACCAAGTTGGTGCGTTATGGCGATGCATTTTTACAAGTGATTTTGTCGCATGTGGATGCCATGAATGCCTGACTACACGTTGATTCGCTCTAGCCGACGCACACTGGTGTTGCAAATTAATGCCAGTGGGTCGGTGCTAGTGCGAGCACCACAACGTATGCCACAACGTATTATTGATGACTTTGTGCAAAGCAAGGCAGAGTGGATTAAGCAGCAACTGTTGTTATTACCAGCACCGCCATTAGGTTGGTTGCAAGGCCGACCATGGTGGCATTTAGGCCAAGCCTATCAGGTGCAGGTTGATAATAGCCTTGCCCCTGCCTCGGTATTGTTGGCGGAAACAACCTTGAGCATTAGCGCTGATCTTGCTGAAAACAATGAGCGTTTAAATAAAGCCCTGGCGGCTTGGCAGTTGACGCAGGCTAAGTTGTTAATGCCAAGCAGGGTAGATGCACATGTTCAGCGCTTAGGAGCACAGTGGCAGCCCAGTGCGATTAGCATTAAGCAGATGAAAACACGCTGGGGCAGTTGCAGTATTAAGCGTCGCATCAATTTGAATGCAGCGTTGATGCATATGCCGTTAGCGTGTTTGGATTATGTGATTTGCCATGAAATGGCGCATTTGCAAGAGATGAATCATGGGCCGCGCTTTTATGCCACACAGCGCCTGCTGAATCCGGATTGGCAGAGTCAGCAGGCCTTGTTAAAGCAATGGGCTAAACGTATTCAGATGGGTTATGAGCCAGGTATGTAGTTACGCTCAGTAAACGAAACTTCTAACCAGTTACGTACACGATTGGCATCAGTGGTGCGAACACTGTTATTGGGTGAATCCATCAACACAATAATGACGGGCGTGTCGGTTACTTTGGCAAACATCACCAAGCAGCGTCCGGCTTCGTTAATAAAGCCAGTTTTGGAAATGCCAATATCCCAGCTATCACTTGACACTAACTGGTTAGTGTTGCGGTAGGTCAGCACGGTATTGTTGTTGCCAACCACTACGTGGTATTCCGGCATGGTCGAGTAGGTGCGAATTTGTGCGTAGTTATAGGCTGCTTGCACCATTTTGATTAAGTCAGCAGGTGTGGAGCGGTTTTCACCATGCAGACCACTGGAATCCATAAAATGCGAATTGGTCATGCCCAGTGTACGAGCCTTTTTGTTCATAGCAGCCATGGCGGCATTAAAACCACCGGGATAGTTACGTGCTAATGCTGAAGCAGCGCGGTTTTCGGATGACATCAGCATTAATAACATCATATCTGCACGGCTTAATTCTGCACCAACATGTAGGCGTGAGCGGCTGTTACGCAGACGGTCGATATCAGCATCGGTAATACGCAGCATTTCATTCATGTCTTGATCGGCATCAAGCACAATCATGGCTGTCATTAATTTGGTGATAGAGGCAATGGGTACAATTTCGTTACTATTTTTGCCATAGAAGACTTCGCCAGTTCGAGCGTCAGCTACAATAGCTGCACGTGAACTAATGGCCAGCGGCAAGGCGCTGATATTGACATTGCGTGCTGGTGCGCGAGTTGGTGTAACAAAAGTCCGATCTTCAAAGGTATTTTGTTCAGAAAAGCCAGTTGATGGCCAAATAACATTAGCTTGCAGAGGCATTGCCAAAGCAAGAAGGGCAGTCGATGCGCCGAGAATACGAATAAAAAAATTGGCCATGGCGGTGGCTTGCCTCACTATTTGTTGTGATTAAGGAAAGATGGTCACAAAATAGACCCTAGATACTTTCTAACATAACAACTTAAGCACAAGATACAAGTCCTAAAAGGAACTCTTTTTGCGATGACCATACGTGTTGCTATTGTTGATGATCACAAACTGATATGCATGGCGTTTGCCCATATGCTGGCTGACGTTCCGGGCATCTTGGTAGTTGGCACGGCAGCCAGTGGCGAAGAGGCTTTGAGCTTAGTGCGTCAGCAGCAGCCAGACGTTGTGTTATTGGACTTGGACATGCCAGGCATGGGTGGCCAAGAAGCGTTTAAGCGTCTGCAACGACAAGCCCCAGATTTACGCATTATCGTTTTAAGTGTGACTGAAACTGGGCCATTGCCCGGTATCATGTTGGATGCAGGTGTAGCAGGTTATTTAACAAAAGGTTCAGAGCTTGCAGATGTGGTGTTAGCAATACGTCGAGCCATGCTGGGTCAGCGTTATTTAAGCCCAGAGCTGGCACAGTCCATTGTGTTAACCCGTGAAGAATCCACTGAAAATCCGTTTGGCGCATTGTCTGAGCGCGAAATGCAGGTGTTGACACTCCTCACTCGTGAACATCGTATTCAAGAAATTGCCGAGTCGTTATCACTGAGCCCTAAAACGGTCAGTACCTATCGCGCACGACTAATGCAAAAGCTTGGCGTTGAAAATGATATTGGGCTGGCGCGATTGGCGTTGCAGCATGGTTTGTTGGCGTGACCGAGCCGGACGATACTCGTTTAAGCCATTTACGAGAGTTGCTGCGTAATCTGCCGCAGTCCCCCGGCATTTACCGCATGTTGGGCGCAGAAGGCCAAGTGTTGTATGTCGGCAAAGCGCGCTCACTAAAACAACGTGTTAGTTCGTATTTTCTGAAAAAAGTCGACAGCCCAAAAACACGTGCGTTAGTTGCACGCATCACACATTTTGATGTCACCTTAACCAGCTCCGAAACAGAAGCGCTGTTGTTAGAGCAAACACTGATTAAGTCGTTAAAGCCGCCCTACAATATTTTGCTGCGAGACGATAAAAGTTATCCCTATGTGTTTTTGTCGGAGTCTGCTGCTTGGCCGCGGCTGGCGTTTCATCGCGGCACTCGGCAGCAGACGGGGCGTTATTTTGGCCCGTTTCCCAGTTCGGCAGCGGTGCGCGAAAGCTTAAATTTGTTGCAGAAGCTGTTTCAGGTACGCCAATGTGACGACACCATGTTTAGTAATCGTGACCGTCCTTGTCTGCAGTACCAAATTAAGCGCTGCCGTGCACCTTGTGTGGGTTATATCAGTGCCGAAGACTATCGTCGTGATGTCGAGAATACTCGTCGGTTTTTAGAGGGCCGTAATGAAGAGGTTAGCCAAGATCTGATTGCGCGTATGAGCATGGCATCCGAGCAGTTAGATTTTGAGTCGGCCGCGGTCTATCGTGATC
>CAYYWS010000150.1:0-4578 GCA_964473955.1 uncultured Paraperlucidibaca sp.
CCAGTACCCGAACGACCTTGCATACGATCCTTGGCGTACTGAGCCGCGTTCTGATAAGCCACCTCAGAAGCGCCAATACCTTGCAGACCCATGGACAGACGTTCGTAGTTCATCATCACAAACATGGCCGCCAGACCTTGATTGATTTCACCTACCAACCAACCTTTAGCGCCATCGAAGTTCATCACACAAGTTGCTGATGCTTTGATGCCCATCTTGTGCTCGATATTGCCAGCAGACACTGGGTTACGTGCGCCAACCGAACCATCTTCATTTACCAAGAACTTAGGCACGAGGAACAGCGAAATGCCTTTTGAGCCTGCCGGTGCATCTGGCAGCTTTGCCAGCACCAAATGCACAATATTACTGGCCAGATCATGTTCACCACCGGTGATGAAAATTTTGGTACCGGTAATGCTATAACTACCATCTGCTTCCGGCACAGCCTTAGTCTTAATGATGCCTAAGTCAGTACCAGCATGCGGCTCAGTCAAACACATGGTGCCAGACCATTCACCTGAATAGATTTTTGGCAAATAACGCTCATTAAGCTCATCACTGGCATGATTCGCCATGGCTAATGCCGCGCCGATACCCAGCAATGGGTACAGTGCAAACGATGGGTTGGCCGCAAACAGAATTTCTTCGGTCATCACCGTGACCATTTTTGGCATACCAGCACCGCCCCAGCGAGGGTCCGCACCTAAACCAATCCAACCACCGTCGCCATACTCACGGAAGGCCTCTTTAAAACCTGCAGGCGTAGTGACTTCACCGGCATTGAACTGAGCACCTTCTTCATCACCCGAACGATTCAGCGGGAAAATCAGGTTTTCATTGATTTTGGCAGCTTCTTCCAAGATCGCATCAACCACATCACGGCTGACATGCTCGGACAATGCAGGCAAACGTGCCCACAGTTGCTCAGCTTGAAAAACGTCATCAAGGACAAAACGCATATCGCGTAACGGGGCTTTAAACACTGGCATGGAATACTCCCAACTAGCAAAGAGAAGCCCGCAAAGCGGGCTTCTGGGTACATCATTTAGGCATTAATTAGAAAGCAAATGCTTCACTTTCTAAGTCCATCAACACGTCCACACCGCCGTCAATAATTTCGGCGTGTGACTTGGTGCGTGGCAGCAGCTTCTTGAAGTAGAACTGTGCTGTTTTGACTTTAGCTTGGTAGAACGCGGCATCGCCTTCACCAGCTGCAATCTTGTCTTGAGCCACTTTGGCCATCCACGCCCACAAATAAGCAAACACGGCATAACCGGAATACATCATGTAGTCGACTGCGGCAGCACCGGCCTCATTCGGATTTTGCATGGCTTTCATGCCAATCTTCATGGTCAGGTCGCCCCACTCTTTATTGATAGCGGCCAATGGAGCAATAAATTGCGCCATGTCAGCATTGTCTTTATTGGCTTCACAGAACTTATGCACGATCTTGGTGTAGTTACGCAGCATAGCGCCCTGTGTTTGCAGCACTTTACGACCCAACAAGTCCAATGCTTGAATCTGTGTGGTGCCTTCATACAACAACGCAATACGGGTATCACGAACAATTTGTTCCATGCCCCATTCACGAATAAAGCCGTGGCCACCATAAATCTGCACACCGTGGTTAGCCGCTTCATAACCAGTTTCAGTCAAGAAAGCTTTGCCAATTGGGGTTAAGAATGACAACAGATCATCCGCTGATTTTTTAGCTTCTTCATCAGCCACACCACCTTCGATGATGTCAGTTTGAGTCGACATCCAGTAGCACAGCAAACGGCCAGCTTCAGCAAATGCTTTTTGTGTCAGCAGCATTTGACGTACAGCAGGGTGAACAATAATCGGATCAGCTTCTTTCTCTGGCGCTGCTGGGCCTGTTAAAGCACGCATTGCCAAGCGGTCACGGGCATATTCCAGAGCACCTTGGAAAGAGCCTTCAGCAGCACACAAACCTTGAACCGCAGTACCGATACGGGCAGTGTTCATGAATGTGAACATGCAGTTCAAGCCACGGTTTGGTGGGCCGATCAAATAACCTTTGGCGCTATCAAAATTCATAACGCAGGTAGCAGAAGCTTTAATGCCCATTTTGTGTTCAATCGAGCCACAGCTAACCGTATTGCGCTCACCCACACCACCGTCAGCGGTTGGCAAGTACTTAGGCACAATAAATAAGGAAATGCCTTTGGTGCCCTTTGGCGCATCCGGCAGTCTGGCCAACACAATGTGAACGATGTTTTCAGTTAGGTCATGCTCGCCAGCAGAAATAAAGATTTTAGTGCCAGTAATAGCATAGGAACCATCAGCATTTGGCTCTGCTTTAGTACGAATAGTGCCTAAATCTGAACCAGCATGTGACTCAGTTAAACACATAGTGCCTGACCAAGTTCCTTCGTTTAACTTGCTTAAATACGTTTCTTTTTGGTCGGCTGTGCCGTGGTTTTCAATGGTACGAATCGCACCATGTGACAAGCCTGGATACATACCAAAAGACCAGTTTGCAGTACCCATCATTTCACTGAACGCAATACCGACAGTTGGTGGCAAGCCTTGACCACCATGCTCAGTATCTGCTGCGAGCGATGCAAAACCCAGCTCTACAAATTTGGCATAAGCTTCTTTAAAGCCTTTGGGTGTTGTGACCACGCTATTCTCAAAATGGCAGCCTTCTTCATCACCTGAGCGATTGATGGGCGCTAACTCGCCTTCACAAAATTGCGCGCCAGCCTCGACCACACTATCGATCAAATCACGGTTGGTATCTTGAAATTTAGGCAACTGTTGGTACAGCGACTCCAAGCCCAGCATATCGTGCATAACAAACTGCATATCGCGTAATGGAGCTTTGTATTGAAATGCCATAATAAAAACCTCTAAATACGGGCGGCGGCCCTGTCGTCTGGTTATTCCACGCTAAACGCCAATCAATTAATGGCGAAAAAGTTTAGCAAGTGTAATGAATAATGAAGCGTCAACACAGACACAAACGTGACTGACCATTCACGCTTTCTTTTTACAGCACAATGCTAGCATTTGCTGGATGTCAGCTTAATGAACAAAACCGCATCAAGGCTGACCTGTCTTTAACAAAGCTAGAACAGCCAACTCAGCCTGTTGCCGCACAACCGGCGCATTCATATTGGGCTCAAAGGGAAACACTGCAAGGCATGGTGCCGGCAGCCATTGCTGCAGAGTGGCAATGTTTTCTTGCTGATAATGCATAGGCTGCTCAGCGCAATTAGCCACCCAGCCAACCAAGTTTAAACCATCCCGGAGGATAACTTCGGCTGTCAACAATGCGGCGTTTAAGCATCCTAAACGCAAATTAACCACCATCACCACTGGCAAGTTTAACTGCTTAGGCAGTGCCGATATAAACTCGCGCGAATTCAGCGGCACGCGCCAGCCGCCTGCACCTTCCACCAAGCCAAAATCTGGACGATGACTCAAGCTTCCACGCAGCATGCCGACTAAGCGCTGTGCATTAAGTTGGCGCCCCTCTTCCGCAGCTGCAATATGTGGCGCACAAGCGGCCTTCAAGGCAATCGGATTAACCTCGTCATAACTCAACTTTATGCTACTTGCCGACATCAAACTTAAAGCGTCAGCATTGCGCAAGCCTTCTGGTGTTGATTCACAGCCAGCTGCAACCGGCTTTAAACCTAGGCTGCGATACCCTAAACCTGCCGCTGCCGCCAATAGCGCTGAGGCCACATAGGTTTTACCCACATCGGTATCAGTGCCTGTTATAAAAAATGTTGTCATGAGATCAACCTGAAATGTGCTTAATTTGCCCGCAATACACACTGCCAAACCTGATAGCGCAATGGGATACCCTTCGCTTGTCGCTCTTGTTCAAGGCGAGATTTAAGCGCATTTAAATAAGATGCCCCACGCAGATGATTAGCTGCTTGGTCACGCGCGGTCACACCCATATGACGCACAGCAGACAACCATGCATCCGCATCGGGAAAAAAGTCCACATATTGCAACTGCTGCTGATGACTAATACTAAAGCCAGCTAGCTCAGCAGCCGTTTGCCAGCGTGCTACCGCCTGCAAGGGCTCACCCTGCTGCGCCTCAGCCAAACGTCCGGGCAGACTGCCCTGCACAGGAACCGCTAAAATGGCCAACCCATCCAGTTGTAGTACACGCGCTAACTCCTGCATCGCCGCTTGCGGCTGCAAACTCCAATGCAGCGCAAAGTTGCTGATCACAACGTCTAGGCTATTTGACCTAATAGGCAACGCCAGTGCATCAGCACATAGGCGCGTAATGCACTGATGCAACAAACCAGCACTCGTCAGCATGGCTGGGCTAATGTCGATCGCAATATGTGATGTGATCGCAGCGTTGTTCGACGCAACTAACTGCTGCAATAAATAGCCGGTACCACAGCCAATATCGGCCAGCCGTGTCGGATCTGATAACGACTGTTGTGACAGTAGTGCCAACAAATCATCCGCACTGCGATGCTGAGCCTGCGCCAAGTCATGATATTGGCCGGCAGCACGGTCAAAACGCTGCCTAACCTTGCGCTGCCAGCGCAGATTAATGTGCGCTGACGAAGTCATTAAA
>CAYYWS010000151.1:0-4554 GCA_964473955.1 uncultured Paraperlucidibaca sp.
TTTGTGCGCAACCACCCTGCCGTGGAGGCCTTTGAATCGCCATTTATGGCGCTCAGCATAGAAACGGATCGCTTCGTACGCCACCAGCGTGAGCAATTACAAGGTATACGGGAAGACAGCATTGATCACCGGCAAATGTTGGTGCTGATGGATCAGTGCAAGGAAGTCATTCGCAAAGCGAGACGACAAGCCTCTGTAAACGGTGTCAGCGTTAGCCTGACCTACTTACTGGTGCGCCTACAACAAAGCTTGCAACGCATCGATACCATGCTGTCATTTTTGACGGTTGAGCATAAAGATTTGCCGCTCGCGATCACCAGCTTTTTCAAACTAATGGCCACTGCCGAACTAGATGACCACAGCGTACGTGCACTTTTTTCACGCAATACAGAACTGTTAGCACGCAATATTACCGAGCACGCCGGTCATCATGGCGAGCACTATGTGGCTAGCAACCGTCAGGGCTACTTCAATATGTTTCGCTCGGCCAGTCGCGCAGGCTTTATTGTCGCGTTCATGGCACTGTTCAAAATTTTTGCATCTCGCCTAAGTCTGGCGCCGATTGCTCAAGCCTTTGTATACAGCATGAATTACTCGCTTGGCTTCATGCTAATTCATGTCTTGCATGGCACCATCGCAACCAAACAGCCTGCCATGACAGCCTCTCATATCGCCGCCAGCATTGAAGGGGTTAGTGACGATCGCAAAGGCATTAAAAATATTGGGGTGTTAGCCCAGCTTTGTGTTGATGTCTTTAGAACCCAGTTCATTGCAATTATGGGCAACGTCAGCATTGTATTTCCGGTAGCCCTGTTGGTTGGTTTTATCTCGCTTTTTGTCAATGGCGCACCGCCTGCGTCAGCAGCAAAAGCAGAGGTGCTGCTGCATGAGCTCAGCCCAATCCATAGTCTGGCAATCTTTCATGCAGCAATTGCTGGGGTATGTTTGTTCTTGGCCGGCATTATTGCCGGCTATTACGACAACAAGGCCATTTACTCGCGCATCCCGCAACGCATTGCGCAGCATCGTTTGATGTTATGGATTAAACCAGCCAAACGTCAGCGCATTCAGCTGTACTTACGCAATAACCTCGGTGCATTAGCCGGTAACTTTTACTTTGGCATCATGCTCGGCAGCATGGGTACACTTGGCTTTATTTTAGGCCTACCTATCGATATTCGTCACATCACCTTTGCAATGGCCAACTTTGCCTATGCATTAGTGGGCATGAATTTCATTCTGCCTTGGGATGTGATTCTGCTTAGCCTAGCAGGTGTCATTGGTATTGGTTTAACCAACCTAGGCGTTAGCTTTTCTCTAGCCCTAATGCTGGCACTGAAATCACGAGGAGTTCGTTTCACGCTCTGGTGGCCACTGCTGTTGGCCATTATGAGTCACTTCCGACAGGCGCCAAGAGACTTCTTTTGGCCACCAAAACAAACTGCTGTGGTGCTTGAAGACAAAAAAAATGCCAGCTAAACGCTGGCATTTTTTCTCAATAACACTTAAACATCATGCACAAACAATGAGCGCTCAAAGCGCACTTGCGGCCAGAACACACCGTCATCTGCACGCTCACCAGCACCCACCACCATCACAGTAAATGCAGCATCAGGAAGCTTAAGCAGCTTGCGTACACGCACCTCATCAAAGCCTTCCATCATGCAGGTATCATAACCGTGTGCTCGGAACGCCAACACGAGGTTCTCGCAGGCCAAAGCCGTACTTTTAGCTGCCCATAGCTCAACCTCAGAGCGGGTATAGGGGCCACGCGGCACAGCAGCCACCAGCCCACCTACCGCAAAAGCGGCTTTTTTTACCATGGCAAAGCTGTTTAACGGACCTGGCGCATAGTTATAAGGAATAAGTTGGTAATAACGTTGAACCAACTTAGGCACATCTGGCATTGGCCATTCACGTAGCATTTTGCGTGAGAACTCTTCAATACGATCCGTACGCGCCACACAAACAATTAACTCTGCCGCAGTCTTAGCCGCCAACTGGCTCATGCAAGCCTTCACTAATTTGGCTTTTTTATCGGCGCTGCGCACCACATAAAACTCCCAAGGCTGCAAGCCAGAAGAACATGGTGCTAACAGCGCCATATCCAGGCAGTCATCAACAACCGCCTTGGGAATAGGCTTATCGGTGAATTTACGGACAGAGCGACGACTGATCACAACTTGGCGAAAAGCTTCAACATCAATATTTTTTGGCGCTGGCTCAAAATAACGCGGCTTGCCATCCACCATTACTGTAGAAGACTTAGCTGCTACCGAAGAATTGTCAGACATAAAAAAGGCACTCATTAAAAAAGTGCCTTTGAGTCTAACGATTTAAAAGTGACAATACCATGGGTCAGATAAGAACTTCAGCCACCACGTGTAATTTCCCTAATTTTGTCGATATAACGCGGCATCATGCCGGCATCTTCGTAGATATTCTCGCCTTCCTCAATCCGAATAACGCGCGCGCCCTTTTCGTAGGGCATACGCGTCTCTAACTCAAACAAACCATGATGAATAATGCTAGCAATCACTTCTTGCTCTGGCAGGTTATAAACAGAAGCCAACGCTTTAATTTTCACAACATCAGTATCAAACAAGCTAACGCTGCGGACGACCTTTTGACGTCGCAGCAATTGTCTTGATTCCCAGTCTTTGAGCAGTTCGACAAACGAGCTGGCAACCATGATCAACATCCCCCATAAGCCTTGATAATTCGGCACAAACCTGACAATCGTCTGATTATTAATACGATACGCCACGCACTGAATTTCAACACCACCTCTCATCAGGTGGGCGATACCGTTGAGCCGGGATCAGAAAGGCCGTATTGCTGGCTCTTGCAGGCGTAACAGCTGGCTTTTTAAGTCCTGCAAGTGACTTTGCCAATAATTTGTAGTGCCAAACCAAGGAAATGCGGGCGGAAATGCAGGGTCATCCCAGCGCAAAGCTAACCAGCCGGCGTGATGCACCATACGCATGCTGCGCAGTGGTTCGATGAAATTAAGGGATTTCACATCAAAGTCAGCAAACTGCTCATAACCCGCCAACAACTCACCAAGTTGCAGTGCTTGTTCACGCGAGTCGCCACATAACAACATCCACAAGTCCTGCACTGCCGGAGCCGTCTGACAATCATCAAAATCCAACAGCCATGGACCATCGTCACGCGTCCATAAGATATTGCCAACATGACAATCACCTTGAGTGCGAATAGTGGCGGCTTGCGCTAAACCGCTGTCGCCAACACGCTGAGTTAGCTCGGTCACAATGCGCAAGTATTCAGTGCGTAAGTCAGTAGGAATGCGTTGGCAAACCTGCTCGCTGGCATCATGCAAAAAACGCTGCGCCGTCAACGCTGGTCTATGCACAAACGATGTCTGCTTTGCGACCTGATGCACTCGCCCTAACAACATACCAATACGATAAAGCTGCTCGGCATCACCCGCCTCCATGCCCTGCCCACCTTTACGTGGGAACAAGGCAAAGCGGTAGTCACCATAGCGAAATAAAGTTTCACCTTCGGCATTAGTAATAGGGGCAATAACAGGCAGCTCAGCAGCCAGCAGCTCACGCGCAAACTGATGCTCTTCGCGCAGTTGCTCATCGCTCCAGCGTGCAGGACGATAAAACTTAGCAATCAATGGCAGGGCATCTTCGATGCCTACCTGATAGACGCGGTTTTCATAGCTATTTAAGGGAAATACGCGGGCATCACAAACAAAGCCCGCATGCTCTACCGCAGCGATCACCAAGTCGGGCGAAAGCCGGGCATAGTCGCCTAGCGACTGCCAAGCTCGCTCGTCTGTCATCACCACTCCTTAGAAGATAAAAATCCAAGCCAGCAGACCACCTAAAATCAACCACTTCAACACATAGTAGAGTTTACGGTTAGTCTTTTTCAGCGCTTTGGCGCGTAGCCGCACTTGGTATAAATAGCGAAATGCTTTATTGATGCCACCAGTCTTATCACCTTCGGTATTGGGTGAGCTTGCAGCTGTCATGACATTACGTGAAAACCAGCTATTAAACGCCTGTGCCCAACGGCGTGTCATTGGCCGCTCAATATCGCAGAGCAAAATAATACGATTTTGATCTGTGCCGTTTTCTGCGTAATGAATATAGGTTTCATCAAACATCACACCCTGACCATCGCGCCAGCTATAACGCTCACCATCAACATCAATAAAGCAACGATCATCATTTGGCGTGATCAAACCTAGGTGGTAACGCAGCGAACCGGCATAAGGGTCACGATGACGCACTAGGCGACTACCAGGAGGCAGTTCCGTGAACATGGCTGCTTTAACCGAATCTAAACCACGCACCAAGGCAGTGGTTTGTGGGCAAAGTTCAGCAGCAGATGGGTGTGAATCCTCATACCATTTCAGGTAGAACCGCTTCCAACCCACTTTAAAAAATGAGTTAAAACCTGCATCGTTGTACTCAGCAGAAACCTTAATTAAACCTTTCTCAGCCAGGGCATTGGCTTCATCACGAATAACTTCCCAATTGTCTTCCAAGGCTTTGATGTCAGGAAAATGCTCAT
>CAYYWS010000152.1:0-4536 GCA_964473955.1 uncultured Paraperlucidibaca sp.
GGCCTCGGGCAAATGATGATCTGGCACACGTTTGCTAGGCTTAACGCCTAACTCTTTCAACATTTCAGCCTGACGCACCAAACTACCATTACCAGAGCTTAGTTTTTTCACACTGTCGTCATAGGCCTTATTGGCTTGCTGCAAACGCTGACCCAGACTATCCATATCACTGACAAAACCAACAAACTTGTCATATAGCGCCGCACCGCGTTTGGCAATTTCCTGCGCATTACGTGTTTGCTGCTCTTGCCGCCACAACTGCGCCACGGTACGCACCACAAATAACAATGTGCTGGGGCTTACCAACAACACATTGCGCTGCCATGCGTCTTGCCACAAGGCACTGTCTTCTGTGATGGCCAACATAAAAGCAGACTCCACCGGCACAAACATCAGCACAAAGTCTGGCGAACCGCTGCCGTATAGATCTTGATAGTTCTTTTCCGCCAAGCCTTTGATATGCGCACGTACCGAATCAATGTGACGCTTTCTGGCACCTTCACGCACCAAGTCATCAGCGGCATTCACATAATCCATATAAGCGTTTAACGACATTTTGGCGTCAATAATCAGGTGGCGTTGCTCAGGCAAATGCAGCACCACATCGGGCTGTACACGGCTGCCATCTTCACGCTGATGACTTTCTTGCACGCTGTACTCTAAGCCTTTACGCAGGCCAGAGGTTTCCAGCACACGCTCTAAAATAAGCTCGCCCCAATTACCTTGTGCTTTGTTTTGACTGGTCAAGGCTCGGGTTAAATCACTAGCGCGTTCGCTAAGCTGTTGGTTCATGCTGACCAAGTTTTTCACTTGCTCCGCTAACGCTGAACGGTCTTTGCTGTCATTTACATAGGCGGTTTCAACCTTGCCCTGAAACTCCTGAATACGTGCTCGAAGTGGCTCTAATATTTGCCCCAACGCGGTTTGGTTTTGCTCACTAAAACGTTTGGACTTTTCTTCCAAGATGTCTTGTGCCAACACTTGAAATTGCTGACGCAACTGGTCTTTGGCTTCTTGCAACAAGGTCATTTTTTCTTGTGCACCTGAACGCTCCAACTCAAGACTGGTCTCAAGCCGTGCCACTTGTTCGCGCGCCTGACCTAATGCTTTTGCTAATAACACCAGGCCAACCACTGCGCCTGCCAACAATATCCAAACCAAGACCTGCCAATCCATGTATATCCCTTAAACTTATCAATCAATGGCACATTGTAGCGCCATGATTTAGCATTCGTATGCGTTAATCGTGTCGCCATGATGTCACCCATTGGAACAACTCATGCACTTTGCCATTCACATTACTGCCGCACCACAGCATGACAACGCCCTCCGTGCATGGCGTTATACCGAAGCCTGCTTAAGCGCTGGCCACAAGGTGGTGCGAGTATTTTTTTCTGGCGCTGCAGTTGCTCATGGCAATGGTCTGATCACCCCCGGGCGTGATGAAACCGGTTTAACCCAGCTCTGGCAAAGCTTGGCACAAGCACACGGCATCGAACTCATTATTTGTGTGGCAGCAGCACTTCGACATGGCGTCTTAGATGCCGATAACGCTAAACGCTGGGAGCAAAGCAGCCATAATTTAGCGCAAGGTTTTAGCATTAGTGGGTTAGGTCAGTTAGCAGATGCCATGCTGCAGGCTGATCGTTATCTGTGTTTTCCGGACTAAGTGAGCCACTTAATGACTGACGCCAGCAAACGCATCTTATTTATTAGCAGCCGTAGCCCCTATGGCGATGAGCGAGCACAAGAGCTGCTAGACATGTTACTGGTATGCAGCACCTTTGGTGCCGAAGTGAGTGTACTGTTTGATGGCGACGGCCTGTGGCAATTACTGCCAGATCAAGCCAGTGACCAAATTGCACGACGCAGCATAGCGGCACAACTCAGTAGTCTGCCCTTGTTTGATGTTGAACGTATTTATGCCGATGCCAAACAGTTGGCTAGATTACCGCTACCGGCATCCGAGCTTTGCCTGCCCTGCCAACCGTTATCCACCGTCGAGCTGTCCATGCTGTTAAGCCAGCATGAGCACATTGTTCGTTTATAGGAAGGCCAGATGTCGCAACACACACTGCATGTGCTCAGCCAGCAAAGTGCACTAACCGAGCTAAAGCGTTTTTGGCAAGCTGGTGACTGCCTATTGTTAACCGGTGATGCGGTCTATTTAAGTCATGAGAACTTGCCACAACCCTGTTACGCCTTGGTCGATGACGTACTTGCCCGTGGATTAGATCAGCATTGGCCCAGCCACATCACACGCATAGACTACCCACAGTGGGTGACGCTGACTGTTGACTACGCGCGCTCGGTAAGCTGGTCATGAGCACGCCATTTTGGGATGTTAGTTTGCTGGATAGTCGTTTAGCACATGCTGATCAGTTTGATAGTGAAGGATTTCTGCGCCAGCCCAGCGACTGGAATGAGGCACTCGCGCACGGCATTGCGCACTGCCTAGGACTAACACTTAACGACCATCATTTTCAGGTGCTACTAGCCTGCCGAAAGTTTTATACGCAGTACCAGCGCATGCCAACAACACGTGCATTTGTGAAGTATCTTGGCCAAACACTCGGCGAGCCTTGGGGTCAAAGCATAACCCTAATGCAGCACTTTCCCGACACGCCCATGCGCTTCGTTGCCCTCTGCGCCGGCCTGCCTAAACCCCCTAATTGTTTTTGATACTGATGTTGAGATAGCCCGATGGTCATGCGTAATCAGTACCGCGATAGCGAACACCCCTTTGCTCCTTATGTACGTATTCTGGGTAAAGGCCGTAGCGGTAGTCGCTCACTGAGTCAGCCTGAAGCTTACGACGCCATGCGGCAAATATTAGCAGGCCAAGTGGAGCCTGTTCAGCTCGGTGCGTTTTTAATGCTGCTGCGGGTAAAAGAAGAAACGCCAGCCGAATTAGCCGGTTTTGTGCAGGCCGCACGCGAATGGATCACCCAGCAACGCCCAGAGCATTTAAGCGTAGACCTAGACTGGTCGTCTTATGCTGGCAAACGCAAACACTATCCGTGGTTTTTGTTGGCCGTGCGAGTATTAAGCCAGCGTGGTATCCGCATTTTTATGCATGGAGCCAGTGGGCACACCATCAACCGGCTTTATACCGAATCGGTTTTGCCAGAGCTGGGCCTGCCTATCTGTAAACACTGGGATCAAGTGCAGCCGGCGCTGGCCGAGCACAACTTTGCCTATATGAGCCTAGACAACCTTTGCCCCACTTTGGGCGAAATTATTGGGCTGCGTAATGTCCTAGGCCTGCGCTCACCGGTTCACACTTTGGCACGCCTATTAAACCCGTTGGACGCTCCTTATGTGATGCAGGCCATTTTTCACCCAGCTTACCGAACCTCGCATCAACAAGCGGCGTTGTTATTGGGTTATCAAAACAGCTGTGTCATTAAAGGTGAAGGCGGCGAAATTGAGCGCAACCCAGATGGCAGCTGTTTGGCACTGCGTTTGGTGAACGGAGAACCGGTATCAGAAGAATGGCCGCCTTTATTCCCGCTGCGCCATGATGCCGAAGAAGCATTCGATTTAGCTCATTTTTTAGCGGTTTGGCGTGGTGAGGCCCATCACGAGTATGGCGAACAAGCCGTTATTGGCACGCTTGCCATGAGCTTACGTACGCTACAAAAAGCAGCCACCATTGAAGAGGCCATGACCATGGCAAATGATTGGTGGCATTCACGGCATGGGTAATTCAGCACTCGAACGCTTTCAACACCCTTGTGTGCGTGACTTAGCCTGGGCCATTGGCAGCCCACCTCTGCAACAACGCGAAGGTCTTGCTGTTCATTGGCCAGATAGTAATTGGTGTGAGCAGCAACTGCTGCTAGCCAGCGATTGGTTAACAGCGCTTGATGCCCAGCCACAAGCTTTAATAGACCATTTAGCGGCCACAAATGACCGCCGCCTAGGCCGGCGTTTTGAAGACCTCTTAGCATTTTGGCTAAGCTGGCCTGATAACCCAAACTACCGCTTATTGCTTCGCAATCATGCCCTGCGTGATAGCGAGCGCACTCTGGGTGAAATCGATTTTTTAGTACAGAACAAACAAACCCAAGCCATTGAACACTGGGAAGTGGCAGTTAAGTTTTACTTAGGCACACCACAAGGGCTCTGGTTGGGGCCAGGTCAGCGCGATCGTCTGGACTTAAAGCTGCTGCGCTTAGACCAACACCAACTCAAACTAACGCAGCTGGTGGCCGGTCAAGACTGGTTAGCACAGTTAGATTTACCGCAACCCATCCACATTAAGCCGGTATGCTTAGTTAAAGGTCGATTATTTTATCCACAGCACTTAACGTTAGCAGCGCCACCCGCTGCCAGCCCAACACATCTGCACAGCCTATGGTTCACTCATGATGAGTTTTTGAGCGATGCCAACAACCGTCATTTGCGCTGGCAACTCCTAGATAAAACCTATTGGTTAGCCAGCTTGCACAACAACACGGCCATGCAGTTATATCCGCAGGCGCTCAGTGCTGATGAGCTGGTAGCTCGTTTAAAAACAGAAGACCCACGATT
>CAYYWS010000153.1:0-4532 GCA_964473955.1 uncultured Paraperlucidibaca sp.
TACTTTAGAGGCTTCTGAGCAACCGCATTTGTTGGCGTTTTTAGCCAGTTGGCAGGACGCGAGCAAGCAGTTTCCTGAGCAAGACCCACCCTTAAATCTTCCTATTGTTTAATTTTGTGAGACATCATGTCGCGTAGACGTCAACGTCGGCCGAATCTGCCGCCCCAAGAAATGCTCATCACTCGTCTAAGCCATGAAGGCCGCGGTATTGCTAATCATGAAGATGGCAAAGTGGTGTTTGTCGACTTTGCGCTTCCAGGCGAGCGCGTAAGCGTCAATATCACCGAGCAGCAGCGTAAATATGACGAAGGTGATGTGCTGGAAGTGTTTGAGGCTTCGAGTGACCGTGTCGCACCGGCCTGCCCACATTTTAGTGTCTGCGGTGGTTGCTCATTGCAGCATATGGACCGTGCCGCACAAATTCGCTTTAAACAGTCAGTTTTAACTGAGCAGTTGCAGCATTTTGGCGGGCTACAGCCGGAGCAATGGCTGCCACCATTGGTTGATGACAATGTGGCTTACCGTCGCAAAGCTCGCCTTGGTGTGCGTTATGTCATCAAAAAAGAAAAGTTGCTGGTGGGCTTTCGTGAACGCAAGTCTGGCTTTTTAGCGGAAATGTCCGAATGTCATGTGCTGGATGCTCGTATTGGCCAGTCTATTATGGCACTACGCGACATGATCACAATGCTTGATGGCCGTGAGCAACTGCCACAAATTGAAGTGGCGGCAGGCGATCCAACAGCAGATGACCCTCAAGTGGCGCTTATCTTTAGGCATTTACAGCCACTGACGGATCATGATCGCGACATAATTCGTGAGTTTTGTCAGCAGCGTGGCTGGCACTGCTATTTGCAGCCTGGTGGTTATGACAGTGTGCATCGTATTTGGCCAGAAGATGGTGAAAACCGTTTGTATTACCACCTGCCTGAGTTTGGTCCGAATGGTTTGCGCATGGCGTTTCATCCCAACGACTTTACGCAGGTAAATGCGGCGATTAACAACCGTATGGTTAGCTTGGCATTAAAGTTGCTTGAGCCAAAAGCAAATGAGCGTGTGCTGGACTTGTTTTGTGGTCTAGGCAACTTTACCTTGCCGTTAGCAACGGTTGCTGCAGAAGTGGTTGGTGTTGAATGCTCACACGTAATGGTGGCTCGTGGCGGCGTAAATGCCAATGCTAATGGGCTTATCAATGTCAGTTTTTATGCGCATGACTTGACTAAAGACGTGAGTGGTTTGCCCTGGGCTCAGGCTGGGTTTGATAAAATCTTGATTGATCCGCCCCGAAGTGGTGCACTGGAAGTGTTGCCACACGTCATTAAGCTGGCGCCAAGTCGTATTGTATATGTGTCATGTAATCCAGCGACGTTAGCGCGGGATGCCGGTGAGTTGGCAAAATCGGGTTATGTACTGACCCAAGCGGGCGTGATGGACATGTTTACCCACACCACCCATGTGGAATCGATTGCGGTGTTTGAACGCCGCGGATGAGGCTTGAATGGTCAAAGTACGTGAGGACTACCCATCCAATAGTGATGGCAGTGTTGACCTAAATGCATGGATGGCACGCATTGCCACCCAAGTTGAGCTGCATGATCGTGATCAGCTATTGGCTGCTTGCCAGTATGCCGAGCGTGTCGATCGTGAAGCTAAAGCGCAACACAATGTTTGGTCGGCACGTACATCTAGCTTCCTGACCGGTTTGGCGATGGCTGATATTTTGGCCGAGCTAAACCTTGATCAAGATTCGTTAATGGCGGCAGTGCTCTATCGCAGTGTGCGTGAAGGTAAAATCACGCTGCTTGATGTCGAAAAGCGTTTTGGCCATGACATCTCAACACTGATTGATGGCGTGTTGCGCATGGCGGCGATTAGTCGCCTGATTAATCCTGATCATCGCCAGCTACACAATGAGCAACAGCAGCTCGACAATGTGCGCAAGATGCTGGTGGCCATGATTGACGATGTGCGCGTGCCGTTAATCAAGCTGGCGGAACGTACGTTTGCCATTCGTGAAGTTAAAGATGCCGCACCTGAGCGTCGCCATCGGGTTGCTCGTGAAATTTTTGATATCTATGCACCGCTGGCGCATCGTTTAGGCATTGGCCACATTAAGTGGGAACTGGAAGACCTTTCGTTTCGTTACTTAGAGCCTGAAGCTTATAAGCAAATTGCATGTTTGCTGGATGAAAAACGTCTGCAGCGCGATGGTTATATTAATGAAGTGATTAACACCGTGCGGGTCAATTTAGAACGCATGGGCATGGGCAAAATCGAAATCAGCGGCCGTGCCAAACATATTTATTCCATCTGGCGAAAAATGCAGCGCAAAGGCATTAGCTTTCATGAGGTCTATGATGTGCGTGCGGTGCGTATTTTAGTGCCGGAAGTACGTGACTGTTATGCCGCACTCGGTGTCGTTCATTCGCTGTGGCGTCACATTCCGCGTGAGTTTGATGACTATATTGCTACACCTAAAGAAAATGGCTATCGCTCTCTGCACACGGCGGTTATTGGTCCATCCGGCAAGCCGCTAGAGGTACAGATTCGTACCTTTGAAATGCACGAAGAGGCCGAACTAGGTGTGTGTGCGCATTGGACTTATAAAGAAGGCAAAGCAACACGCTCTGACGCACGTTATGAAAATAAGATTGCCTGGCTGCGGCAAGTGTTGGAATGGCAAGATGATATTGGCGATCAACGTTTAGACGATTTGGCTGAGCAGATTAATCAAGCCATTCATGATGAACGAATTTATGTCTTCACTCGTGATGGCCATGTCATTGACTTGCAAAGCGGAGCAACACCGCTAGATTTTGCCTACCTAATCCACACCGAGGTGGGACATGGCTGCCGTGGCGCCAAAGTAAATGGCCGTATTGTGCCACTCACTTACAAGCTGCAAACCGGCGAACAAGTCGACATTATGACGGCAAAAGGTGGTATTCCAAGTCGCGATTGGATGAATCCTGCTTCCGGTTATCTTGGCACCAGTCGTGCGCTTACTAAAGTTAGGCATTGGTTTAAACAGCAAGATCGTAGTGGCAACCTCAGTGAAGGTAAGGTGCTGTTAGAGCGTGAACTGTCGCGTTTGGGCGTCACACTGTCACGCACTGCGCTCGAATCAGTAGCGGAGCGCTTTAATTTAAAAACGGCAGATGATGTACTGGCAGGTATTGGTGCTGGTGATATAGCACTTGCCAAGGTGACTCATGCCTTAACTGATGGTCTGGTGCAAGCATCACAGCAAGAGCTGGCTTTGCCTGAAACCGTACGTAAACCCACCAAAATTAATGACAGTGGGATTGTGATTGAAGGTGTTGGCAATTTGCTCACACATATTGCGGGCTGTTGCCGTCCGGTGCCGGGCGAACCTATTGTGGGTTATGTCACCCAGGGCCGTGGTGTGAGTGTACATGCCCGTGGCTGTATGGATTATCAACACTTGATTGCAGCCGATCCTGAGCGTGCGGTGGATGTGCAGTGGCAGGTCAAATCGAACGATGTATATCCCGTCGAAATATTAGTTCGGGCTTGGGATCGCACTGGCTTGTTGCGTGATGTCACCTCAGTATTGGCGAACGAGCAGGTGAACGTGATTGGTGTGCAAACGCAATCCGACCGTCAAGATGGCTCGGCATTGATGCGCCTGACTATGGAAGTGCCTAGTTTAGCTAAGTTGTCCCGGGTATTAACCCGGATTGAGCAGCTGCCGAATATTACCGAAGCACGTCGTGTCACTGAGCATCGTGAGTCCGCATTATGAGCTCAGCCGATCTGCCACAGCTGCAGCGTTTATTAGCCATTATGGCGCGCTTGCGTGACCCAGTGCAGGGCTGTGAGTGGGACTTGGCACAGTCAGTACAGTCGTTGGCTCCTTATGTGATTGAAGAGGCTTATGAGCTGGCCGATGCAATAAACCGCGGCGATTTATTGGATTGGCGCGAAGAGCTGGGTGATGTGCTGTTGCAGGTCGTGTTTCAAGCGCAACTAGCCTCTGAGCAAGGTGACTTTGACTTTGATCAAGTCGCCGGTGTGATTGCAGATAAATTAATTCGCCGCCACCCGCATATTTTTCCTGATGGCCGCATGGATCAGCCGCGACTGGGCTTAACGCCAGAGCAGGTGAGTGCTCAATGGCAGGTTATTAAGGCGCAGGAAAAAGCGCTAGCCGCTGCGAAGCGACAACGTTTGGGTTTGCCACAGATTACGCCAGCCTTTTTGGATAAAGTCGGCGCCGGTCACCCCCCGTTGCTGCGCGCTGAAAAGCTGTTA
The DNA here is from genome assembly GCA_964473955.1 of uncultured Paraperlucidibaca sp. GTDB lineage: Bacteria > Pseudomonadota > Gammaproteobacteria > Pseudomonadales > Moraxellaceae > Perlucidibaca. The sequence continues at coordinate 4,273 of CAYYWS010000153.1, forward strand.
GCACGAGCAGCGGAGGTGGGTTATGAGTGGACGGATCCTCGTGACCTGCTGAATAAGCTACGTGAAGAGATGGATGAGCTTGAGGCTGCAATAGAGCAAGGCTTACCAGCTTCAGATCTGCAAGATGAGCTGGGAGATGTACTGTTCTGCACGGCTAATTTGGCGCGTGTATTAAAGATTGATAGCGAACAAGCTTTAATGGGCGGTATTGATAAATTTCGTCGACGATTTGGTTTTATTGAGAGCAGTCTGATTGACAG
>CAYYWS010000154.1:0-4524 GCA_964473955.1 uncultured Paraperlucidibaca sp.
GATGCACCGATGTTGTTTTTGAAGCCGGCAACTGCATTAACACCCCTGCAGCAGCCTTTTGTTATTCCGCAGGGACGTGGTGAGTGTCATCACGAAACTGAAATTTGTGTGTTGATTGGCCAAACGCTATCAGGACAAGTAAGCCGCGAACAAATTCACCAAGCAGTTGTTGGTTTTACCCTAGGTTTGGATTTAACCCTGCGTGATGTGCAGCAGCAACTAAAGCAACAGGGACACCCTTGGGAAGTCGCTAAAGCGTTTGATGGCGCGGCACCTATGGGCACATTTTTGCCGGCAGCCGAATTTAAAGACTGGCAGGCAATTGAGTTTGAATTAGTGGTTAATGGCCAGCGCCGTCAGGCTGGTTGCAGTGCAGATATGATTACTAGCATTGAGGCCATGCTTGAGTTTATTGCGAACATATTCACGCTGCAGCCTGGCGATATTGTGATGACCGGGACGCCAGAGGGCGTAGCGGCGTTAGCGCCTAATGACAGCCTCAGTTTAAATTTATTGAGCCCATTACAGATTAGTTGGATGGCCTCTGTTGCGGATGTTTAAGCGTCCACAGCAAGTATAGAAGTCCGGTTAGGCCAGTGATGCTGGCTGGAATCAGTAGCGCAAAATAACCCCAGTATAAAAACGAAAAAGCCCCAACTAAGCCGCCAACAAAAAAACCACTAATGACATTGGCACTCATGCCTAGGCGCAGATACTCCATTTTTAAGCCACGTAGTGCTTGGCCAAGAAAAATGCCTAAATCTGTCAGCATGCCGGTTAAGTGAGTGGTGCGAATAACCGCGCCGCTATAGGTGGTCGACATGGCATTTTGCAGGCCGCAGGCACAAGCGGCTAGCCATAACCCGGCGGCTAAGTTTTGATTCAAAGCAATTGCCGCAATCACTAATAACAAAGACTCCAGCATTAACACGGCACCGTATCGGCGCCCCAGCTCTAGGCTTTTATCTAGGGTAATGAGTCCGCTAATGAACGTGCCCAATAGATAGGCCAAAATGATGGCGGCAGAGTTAAGCGCTAAGGCATGGTTGTTAAATACTAGGCCCATCGTCAGCAGGCTAGTGGTGCCGGTTAGGTGGGTAATGGCTTCTTGCGAAAAGCTTAAAAAGCCAATCACGTTGATGAGGCCGGCAAAGCTGGCTAACAGCCATGCGCTAATCCAAACCCAGCGCGGCAGGCTGCGAATCATTACTCAGACACGCTGCGCTGAAAGCGCACAATTTGCCGACGTTCTTTTTTGTTTGGGCGATGGTCTGGGTGTGCCAAATTTAATGCTTTGCGCTCGGCTTGGTGATGCTCACGAGCAGTAATGCTTTCTTCCGTTTCGCTATATAAGGTTTGCGCTACGCTGGCCGGGCCACGCACGGCACTGATGGCATTGACCACAACGGTTTTGTCACTATGGCCCTGGCGTATTCTTAAGGTCATGCCGAGGCTTACCTCGCGACTGACTTTTAATCGTTGTCCCTCGCAATGCACATGACCGCCTTCAATGGCTTCTTTGGCCAGGCTCCGTGTCTTAAAAAACCGTGCGGCCCATAACCATTTGTCGATACGAACACCGCTACTTTCCGTCATGGTGCACCTAGTTCGGAAAAGTCATTAAAGGCAGGAAAGTGAAGCCCTTGGCGTGCGGGTCGTTCACTGTCGGGTTGCGATATGGTCAGTAAATGCCGAATGCCAAAAGTCTGTGCGGAACGCAGCACAGTTTCACTATCATCAATAAACAGGCTGCGCTCGGGATCAAAGGGGTGGGCTTGCAGAAGTGCCTGCCAAAAGCGCTGATCTTCTTTTGCATAACCATAGTCATGCGAACTAACAATGGCCTGAAAGTATTGCCCCATGGTGGTTTCTGCAAGCTTTAACTCTAAGCTAGCGCGATGGGCATTGGTGGCCAAAATGACGTGCCGGCCACTGTGTTGTAGCTGCGCCAAAAACGAAAAGGCATCAGCACGCTCGCGAATTAAATGCTTTAAGTCCTGCTTTAGCTCGGCCACATCAAAGCCCACTTGTTCGCTCCAGAAGTCGACACAATACCATTGTAGCGAGCCTTCAAAGCGGGCAAAGCGCCCCAGTAACTCGTCTAAACCGGCTTGTGGCGATAATTGATGATGCCGAGCATAAGCAGCAGGTAAGTGTTGCATCCAAAAGCGATTGTCAAAGTGTAAGTCCAATACCGTGCCATCCATATCTAATATGACGGTATCTATGTCCTGCCAGTTGATCATCGCGGTATCCTGTGTCGCATTAAGCCAACAAAAACGAGAGCCATTTATGCAGCTTACGCCCTCATTAATCAATGATGTTTTGTTGATAGCACGGCAAGCAGGTCAGGCTATTTTGGCCATTTATGCCAAGCCAGAGCTGTGGTGTGTGCAAACCAAGGGGGATGATTCGCCATTAACTGCCGCAGATCAAGCAGCACATACGGTGATAGCCAAGGGTTTGTTGAGTTTGTCTAAGCCTTGGTCAGCATTGCCACTGCTGTCAGAGGAGTCATCTGCAGAAGAACTGAGTCAGCGACTAAGCTGGCCTGCGTGTTGGATGGTTGATCCACTCGATGGCACCAAAGAGTTTTTGGCGCGCAACGATGAGTTCACCGTCAATATTGCGTTGATCGATAACGGCCACGTGGTGTTGGGCGTGATTTTGGCACCAGTAACCGGCGTGGCTTATGTAGCGGCCAAAGGACTGGGCAGCTTCCGTATTGATGAGCAAGGTCGTCAGCCAATTCGAGTGGCCAGCGCGCAGGCGCCAATAAAACTACTTAGCAGTCGGCGCCATGGTTTGCAGCGCTTAGCGGCTTTTGAGCAAGCGGTGGGTGCGCGTTGGGGAGAAGTGTCAACGCAGCCTAAAGGCTCGTCATTAAAGCTGTGTGCAGTGGCAGAGGGCTCAGCGCATGCAAGTCCACGATTTGGTCCGACCAGCGAGTGGGACACGGCAGCAGCACAAATTATTTTAGAAGAGGCGGGAGGGTATTTAGTGGACAGTCAAGGGAGACCGTTTCGTTACAATCAGCGCCAGTCGCTGCTGAACGACGACTTTGTTGCCGTCGGGCAGCCACTGGCGGATTGGCTGGCTTGTTGGGGCAGCCTAACTTAGCCCCAAGCACGTTCCAGAATAGCGACCAAATCAGCACGATCAGTTTCTTTAGGATTGAAAATGATCGAGCCGTCATTGATGGCTTGGTCAGCAATCAATGGCAGTTGTTCGCGGCTGACTTTGCCGGTTTCCTGCAAGGTGCGTGGTAATTTGCAACGATCGTAGATGGCATCGCGCATTTCACGAATGGTGGCAATCGCTTTGAGTGCACGCTCAGCAGCGGGTGTAGCTGCGTAAACATCAGCACCGGCCAATGGCAGCAGCAACTCAGCAATACGATCGCCATTGGTGTCTAAGTTGTATTCCAGCACATAGGGCATGTACAGGTTCATCACCAAGCCGTGTGGCAAGTGACAAACTCCGCCGGTGGCGTGACCTAATGAGTGCACCAAACCAACCATTGCGTTAGAGAAGGCAATGCCAGCCATGGTTGAGGCTTGTGCCAGCTCTAAGCGGCCGTCAGCATCCGATGGGTTGTCTAAAACTTTCAGCAAATTAGCGCTGATTTTTTTGATCGCGGCGGTGGCGTAGGCATCACTAATCGGGTTGGCAGCCATGCAGGTAAATGCTTCAACAGCATGTGTCATTGCATCCATACCGGTCATGGCGGTGATGTGCGGTGGCAATGTCAATGTCATGCGTGAGTCAAGAACCGCCGCATTAGGCATCATGAAATAGGATGCAAATGGGATTTTTATGTCACGTGTGGTGTCGGAAATAACCGCCACAGCAGTCACTTCAGAGCCTGTACCAGAGGTGGTTGGCACCACAAAAAATGGCTTCATCGGGTGCGGCAAGTTGTGCGCGCCAGAGTAGGCCAACAAGTCATCACCACCAAAGGTGACCAAAATATTTACCGCTTTAGAAGTGTCGATAACTGAACCGCCACCAACGGCAATGATGCTGTCACAGCCGGCATCGCGGAAAGCTTGAGCAGCGGCACGAACGGTGTTTAAGCTGCTGTCCGGTGGCACATCATCAAAAATCGCGGTGACTTCAGTTTCGGCGGCGGCAAAGGATTCTTCAAGGTGAGTTAACAGACCGACAGCACGAACACCTTTGTCGGTAATAATCATCGGCTTTTTGGCGCCCAATGACTTCAGTTCAAAGGGGATGTTTTCCAATGCCTTATGGCCGGCGATTACTTTAACCGGGCAGAAAAATTCGTAATATGGTTTGCTCATATGCTTATCCTCGAATGATATTTTTGAAAACCTCACCGTAAATACGGGTGGCTTTACTGAGTTTTTCCGCTAAACCAAGGTTTTCGTCATAACGCTTAATGACACCTTGGGCGATGAATTTGGGCAGGATGAGCTGCTGCATTTTGTTTAAGCAACGCACAAAAATCATGGCCTCACCCAAAGAGCCATCAACCACCATGCGGTCATTGGCAAAAGCGCG
>CAYYWS010000155.1:0-4387 GCA_964473955.1 uncultured Paraperlucidibaca sp.
ATACCATCACGGCTACCAAAGCCTTCTAGGTGTGCAGTCCCTACATTAACAATCACAGCGGCATGAGGAGCGACCAAATGACTGGTGTAGGCAATCTCACCAACATGGTTAGCACCCAGCTCAAACACACCAAACTGATGCTCTTCACGCAGACGCAGTAGGGTCAGCGGCACACCAATATCGTTATTTAAATTACCTTGTGTGGCTAAGGTAGAAGCCTGTGTAGCAAAAATACTGGCTACCATTTCTTTAACAGATGTTTTGCCTGCGCTGCCCGTAATCGCAACGCGTTTAAGGTGAGCAAAACGTGCGCGCCAAGCCGCTGCTACTTGTCCTAAGGCACGATGGCTGTCGTCAACCACTACCTGTGCAATGCTGAGCTGTGGATTAACACGTGTCACGATGGCAGCAACTGCGCCTTTTTCAGCAGCAGTGACCACAAACTCATTGGCATCAAAATTTGGACCCGATAAGGCAATGAATAAATCACCGGCTTGCAGGCTACGCGTGTCGGTTGAAAAGCTGGCGATATCGCAATCCAATCCGATTAACTCGCCACCAACAACAAAGGCTAATTCTGATAACTTCATGATGTGGCCTCCAGCGCTAAGGCCTTACGTACTTGCTCAATATCGCTAAAGGGGTAACGTACACCCTGAATTTCTTGATAGGTCTCGTGACCTTTACCTGCGATCAAAACTAAATCATCCTCTTTCGCCTGCGCCAAAGCCCAATCAATGGCCTGCGCACGATCAGCAATTACATGCAGCTCCGAATGCGGCTTCATACCGGAGACCACATGCTGCAAAATCAGTTCTGGCGCTTCTTCACGTGGGTTATCCGTTGTCACCACCACCACATCGGCCAGCTCGTCAGCAATACGACCCATCTCCGGGCGTTTACCGGTATCCCGACCACCACCACAACCAAACACACACCATAAACGGCCGCGAGTATGCTCACGTGCTGCTTGCAAAGCCTGCTGAAGGGCATCGGGGGTATGAGCATAGTCAATCACGGCTAACGCACTGTTCGCTGCACGCAAACACTGCATACGGCCAGTTACCGCTGGCACTTGTGCGATTGCTGACAAGGCATCGTGCAAGGCCACATCAATACTTAACAGGCCACCTAGTACCGCCAATAAATTGCTAGCATTAAAGCGACCCAAGAGCGGGCTTACTAAACGACCGGCACCTTTCGGCGTCATCACATCCATGCTGATGCCGTCTAACGACAGACTCAGGTTGCTCGCAACAATATCCGCATGGCTTGTCGCATTAAGGCTGTAGCGCCAGCACACGACATCGGCCGCCAGCTGTTTAGCGTAAAGATCACCTTGGGGGTCATCGGCATTGATCACCGCATAACGCAGACCGGGCCAGCTAAACAGCAGGCCTTTTGCTTGCGCATAAGAAGCCATATCACCGTGATAATCCAAGTGGTCACGGGTTAAATTGGTAAACAGTGCGGTATGAATTTGAGTGCCACTCATGCGACCTTGCAGCAGGCCATGCGAGCTTGCTTCCATGGCGATGGTTTGCAGGCCTTGCTCACGAAAATCTGCCAACAAGCTTTGTAACTGCAGCGGATCTGGCGTGGTAAAAATTGAGGCCGATAACTGGCCAACACGACCATTGCCCAAAGTGCCGATCACACCAGTAGGACGCCCCAATAGCTCACAAGCACCGGCCAACAAATTGGCAATACTGGTTTTACCGTTGGTGCCCGTGACTGCCAGCACCGTCATGTCAGCTGAAGGATTACCCAACTGTTTTGCCGCTAATTGACCCAACTGCTGCGCTAACTGATCAACCACAATGACGGGCACACCAGTGATTGCTTGGTCTGCTAACCAAGCATCACCACGATCGGCAAAGACAGCAACAGCGCCGGCTGAAATGGCAGCGGGGATTGAGCTACGAGCATCATGCTGCAAACCTTTCAGCGCCACAAAGGCACAACCTGGTTGCACTTTACGTGAGTCAGTTACCAACAGCTTAATATCAATATTGGCAAACTCGCTGGCGACTGCCGGCCACAGTTGAGCTAATTGTGTCATCTTAGCCCCCCTGGATTGACCGTCACCATGGTCGATGGGTGTGGCAAACGAATTTGCTCCGCCATACGCTCAGCACTACGATCAGGATCGATATTCATCAAGCGCAGCGTTTCAGACATCACACGAGAAAACACAGGAGCAGCAGCGACACCACCGTAATAACCACCGGCGCGCGGATTATCGATTACGACAACAGTAACAACTTTGGGCGCGCTGACAGGAGCCAAGCCGACAAAGGTCGACATGTATTGGTCACGTGCGTAACTACCGCCACTTGCCTTATGCGCGGTACCTGTTTTACCCGCCACACGATAACCAGGCACCGCTGCACGCATAGCGGTACCTTCTTTACTGATCACACTTTCCAGCATGGGAATCAAGCTACGGGCGATCGATTCATCGACCACACGCTCGCCCTCAACAGGGCCATCAACTTTTAAGAAACTCACAGGACGGCGGATGCCGCCACTGGCAACAATGGCATAAGCCTGCGCCATTTGCAGCGCCGTTACCGTCATGCCATATCCATAAGACATGGTTGCTACTTCAACCGGATTCCAACGCTCTGGCGGCTGTAAAATACCTGCGCTTTCGCCAGGAAAGCCACTATTTGTGCGAGCGCCAAAGCCCAAACGATAGTGCAGCAAAGGTAAGGTATTACGCGGCAGCGCCATGGCAATTTGTGCCGAGGCAACGTTGCTAGATTTGCTTAACAAGGTTGCCAAGTCCATCATGCCGTAATTGCTGTGGTCACGAATAGTTTTATTGACCACTCGGATGTTGCCAGGATTGGTGTCAAACAGACTACGTGAGGTGTACTTACCACTCTCTAGCGCCGCAATCACAGTAAACGTCTTTACCGTCGAACCCGGCTCAAACATGTCGGTCACGGCGCGATTGCGCAGTGCATTGTTCGTTAATGTGCTGCGGTTATTGGGGTTGTAGGCTGGCATATTAACCATGGCCAACACTTCGCCCGTTTCCACATCCAGTGACACCAATACGCCAGCACTGGCATTATGCTCAGTCACGCCGCGCGCCAACTCGCGAAATGCTGCGTACTGAACCCGCGCATCAATACTTAAATGGACATCTTGGCCAGGACGCGCAGCTTTTAACAAAGCCACATCCTTAACACGATTACCTAGGCGATCTTTCACCACACGCTTGCTGCCAGGCTGCCCAGCTAGGACATCATTTAATGCCAGCTCTAACCCTTCACGACCATTATCTTCAAGGTCAGTAAAGCCGATGATATGAGCAGTAGCATCAGCTTCCGGATAAAAGCGGCGATACTCTTGCAGGTCATAAACGCCAGGAAAACGCTTTGCCAATACTTCAGCTGCTTTTGCTGGCGACATGTGACGCTGCAGATAAATAAACTGTTTGGTTTGATTATTGCGAACACGTTTTTTCAAGGCAGCAGGCGACATTGCAATGTGCTTTGCCAAGGCATCTAAATCTACATTAGCGGCCAACGCCTCACGTGGATTCATCCACAAGGTGGTTACCGGTGTACTCACCGCCAACGGCGTACCGTTACGATCCCGAATAACACCGCGCATTGCCATGATGGGTTCGGTACGCAAAATACGCGCATCGCCTTGACGCTGTAAAAACTCTTGGTCAATGACCATTAAATAACCAGCACGCGCTGCCAGCACAGCAAAGACACCAACAATGCAGATCATCACAACCCAATGACGGCCTTGATAAGGCAATGACGGTTTTGGCTTATTCGTCATGGCCGCACCATCATAATGTCGTGCGGCGCAGGATTACGCATACCCAGCTCATCCACCGCAATTTTACCGACACGGGCATAAGCGCCCCACGCTTGCTGCTCTAGCAGAAGCTGGCCCCACTCCACTTCTAAACTATCGCGCTCAACTTGTAACACCTGCAGCTGGTGCAAATATTGACGTGATTTGTGCACGCTATAGGTCACCGCAATTGCTGCTGCAATCAAGGCCGCCAGCACACCAATACGCTGCCAATAGTCAACCTGAACTAGCTGCCGACGCAGCGCACTCAAGCGGCTATGCCACATCATAATGTCACCGCCAATCGCTCAGCCACGCGTAAGCGTGAGCTGCGGGCGCGCACATTGTTTTGTACTTCATTTTCAGTGGGGACAACCGGCTTACCGACACGCTTTAACAACGGACGCATCTGCGACTGCGTGACCGGCAAGCCGGCAGGAAAGTCATCACCCTTGCAGTGCTTCTCAATAAAACGCTTAACCATACGGTCTTCAAGCGAATGAAAGCTAATAACGGCCAAACGCCCGGCAGGGGCCAGCACCTTTAAGCTTTGATCAAGAAA
>CAYYWS010000156.1:0-4383 GCA_964473955.1 uncultured Paraperlucidibaca sp.
GTGTCGAAAGGCCGTGTGGGTCCTGGCAAAATTTTGGCTGTGGATACACAAACTGGCGAACTATTGGATTCCGGTGTTATTGATGGTCGCTTAAAAGCTGCTCAACCTTATAAGCAGTGGTTGCGTGCTGAAGCACGTCGTATTGAGACTGATGCTCAGCTGGAAAAGTCGCTGCTTAAGCCGCTAGACAAAGTCACACTGAATACCTACCAAAAGATGTTCTTGGTCACGTTTGAAGAGCGCGATCAGATCATCCGTCCATTGGCAGAGTCTGGCCAAGAAGCGGTGGGCTCGATGGGTGATGACACCCCAATGGCGGTGTTGTCTCGTCGTGTACGTCACTTGTCAGACTACTTCCGTCAGCAGTTTGCGCAGGTCACTAACCCGCCAATCGATCCGCTGCGCGAAGCGATTGTGATGTCGCTAGAAACTGCATTTGGCCCTGAGAAAAATATTTTCGAAGAGTCGCCAGAGCATGCGCGTCGTGCGATTGTGTCCAGCCCAGTGCTGTCGCACAGCAAATTTGCGCAGCTGCAGCAAATTGATTTGCCCGGCTTCGCTGCGGAAGTTATTAACCTGAACTACCCAGAGTCCGAAGGTTTACAAGCCGCGATTAAGCGTATTTGTGCACAAGCGGAAGCTGCGGTGAAAGCCGGTCGTTCACAGCTGATTTTAAGTGACCGTGCTTTGTTACAAGGTTCACTGCCAATCAATGCCTTGTTGGCCACTGGTGCGGTGCATCATCACCTGATGGAAGCGGGCTGGCGTTGTGATGCCAACTTAATCATTGAAACCGCAACCGCTCGTGACCCACATCACTTTGCCACTTTGCTAGGTTTTGGTGCATCAGCGGTATATCCCTACTTAGCCTACGACATCATTGCGGACATGGCGCAAAGTGGTGAGATTCTGGGTGACCCGTTAGAGGCGCAAAGTTATTTCCGCAAAGGCATTGATAAAGGCTTGCTGAAAATCTTGTCGAAGATGGGTATTTCCACCGTTGCCTCTTATCGTGGTGCACAGCTGTTTGAAGCCGTTGGCTTAGATAGCACGGTCATTAGCACTTGTTTCCGTGGTGTACAAAGCCGAATCCAAGGCGCTAATTTTGCCGATTTAGAATCGGATCAGCGTTTATTGGCTGAAGACGCATGGAAGGCACGTAAAAACTTGGATCAAGGTGGTTTGCTTAAGTTTGTGCACGGCAAGGAATATCACGCCTTTAATCCGGATGTGATCAACACCTTGCATAAAGCAGTGCGCTCCGGTGACTACACCGATTATTTGGTGTATGCCGATTTAGTAAACCAGCGTCCAGTGGCTACCATTCGTGACTTGCTGAAATTAAAGGCCGCAGCACAGCCGTTAGCAATTAACGATGTTGAGCCTATCGAAGCGATTCTGCCGCGTTTTGACTCGGCCGGTATGTCTTTAGGTGCGCTATCGCCAGAAGCACACGAGTCGATTGCCATTGCCATGAACACTCTGGGTGGTCGCTCGAACTCCGGTGAGGGCGGTGAAGATCCAGCACGTTTTGGTACGCTGAAAAATTCGAAAATCAAACAGATTGCATCGGGTCGTTTTGGTGTAACACCAGCCTATTTGTCTAGCGCAGAAGTGCTGCAAATTAAGGTCGCGCAAGGTGCCAAGCCTGGTGAAGGTGGTCAGCTGCCCGGCGGTAAAGTGAATGCGCTGATTGCGCGCCTGCGTCACTCAGTGCCAGGCGTTACGTTGATTTCACCACCACCACACCACGATATTTATTCGATTGAAGATTTGTCGCAGCTGATTTTTGACTTGAAGCAAGTCAATCCTCAGGCCTTGGTGTCGGTGAAGCTGGTGTCAGAGCCAGGTGTGGGCACCATTGCCGCCGGTGTGGCTAAAGCCTATGCCGACCTGATTACTATTTCTGGTTATGACGGTGGTACCGCTGCGTCGCCATTAAGCTCGATTCACTATGCCGGTTCGCCGTGGGAATTGGGTCTGTCAGAAGCTCAGCAAGCGCTGCGCTCAAATGACCTACGTGGCAAAGTGCGAGTACAAACCGATGGTGGTTTAAAGACTGGTTTAGATGTAGTGAAAGCCGCCATTTTAGGTGCTGAGAGCTTCGGTTTTGGCTCGACACCCATGATTGCTTTGGGCTGTAAATACCTGCGTATTTGTCATTTGAATAACTGCGCGACCGGTGTTGCGACTCAGCAAGATAAGCTGCGTCAGGATCACTATATTGGTGAGCCGGAAATGCTGATGAACTTCTTTAAGTTTGTTGCTGCCGAAACACGTGAATGGCTCGCTGTATTGGGTGTTAGCTCGCTCAGTGACTTGATCGGTCGTACTGATTTGCTGGAAGTGTTGCCGGGTGAAACTGGTAAGCAGTCACGTTTAGATCTGACCCCGCTGTTGCTGAACGATCATGTACCAGCTGATAAGCCGCAGTTCTGTACTCAGCCACGCAACCTGCCGTTTGACCAAGGTGTGTTGGCAGAAAAAATTGTGGTTGAGGTGTTGCCGGCTATTGTCGACAAAACCGGTGGTGAGTTTAATTTCACCATTGGTAACTGTGACCGTTCAATCGGTGCACGTGTATCGGGTGAGATTGCTAAACGTCATGGTGATCATGGCATGGCGGATGCGCCGATTACCTTGCATTTCAAAGGCACTGCAGGCCAGAGCTTTGGTGTTTGGAACGCTGGCGGCCTGAACTTGATGTTAGAAGGCGATGCTAACGACTATGTCGGTAAAGGCATGGCGGGCGGTAAGATTATCATTCGCCCACCAAAAGGCTCGCCATTTAAGTCAGAAGACACGGCCATTATTGGTAACACCTGCTTGTACGGCGCCACTGGCGGTCGTTTGTATGCCGCAGGTACAGCTGGTGAGCGTTTTGCTGTGCGTAACTCTGGCTGTCATGCTGTCATTGAAGGCGCCGGTGATCACTGCTGTGAATACATGACGGGTGGTTTAGTCACCGTGTTAGGCCGTACTGGTCTGAACTTTGGTGCGGGCATGACCGGTGGTTTTGCCTATGTATTGGACTTAGACAACAACTTCTTTGACCACTGCAACCATGAATTGATTGAGCTGCACCGCATTAGTACTGAACCTATGGGTCCACATCGCCAGCATTTGAAAGCGGTGATTAAAGACTACGTAGCGGAAACAGGCAGTGCATGGGGCGAAGAGGTGTTAACACACTTTGACGAATATCAACGTAAGTTCTGGTTGGTGAAGCCTAAGGCTGCCAATATTAAAGAACTTTTGAAGAACACGGTGTCGAACCCGCAATAAGCGGCGACCAGGCCAACGAGGAAGAATCATGTCTGAACGTTTGAACAATGATTTCCAGTTCCTGGACGTGCCACGTCAGGATCCGCAGAAGAAAGCGATCGACGTGCGCAAAGCCGAGTTCGTGGAAATTTATAAGCCATTTGCTAAGCCAGAAGTGGAAGGCCAGTCACACCGTTGCTTAAGCTGCGGTAACCCGTATTGCGAATGGAAGTGCCCTGTGCACAACTACATTCCCAATTGGCTAAAGCTGATTTCGGAAGGACGTATTTTTGAAGCGGCAGAGCTCTGCCACGAAACCAATACCCTGCCTGAGGTCTGTGGTCGTGTCTGTCCGCAAGACCGTCTCTGTGAAGGTGCGTGTACGCTAAACGACGGTTTTGGTGCGGTCACTATTGGTAATACTGAAAAGTATATTGTCGATACCGCTTTTGCCATGGGCTGGCGTCCTGACCTGTCGCACGTTAAAGCGACAGGCAAAAAAGTCGCCATTATTGGTGCTGGCCCTGCCGGTTTGGGCTGTGCCGATGTGCTGACTCGCAGTGGTGTTAAAGCGGTGGTGTTTGACAAAAACCCAGAAATTGGTGGTTTGCTCACATTTGGTATCCCTGAGTTCAAAATGGAAAAGTCGGTGATGAGTCGTCGTCGCCAAATTTTCCAGGACATGGGCATTGAGTTTCGTCTAAACGTCGATGTGGGTGTCGATGTTCAATTTGCTGATTTGCTGGCTGAGTACGATGCCGTGTTTATGGGCATGGGCACTTACACCTATATGAAAGGTGGCTTTCCCGGTGAAGATCTGCCAGGGGTGTACGACGCACTCGACTTCCTGATTGCCAATGTCAATCGTTGCTTAGGGTTTGAAAAAGACCCAGCAGATTACATTGATGTCCAAGGCAAAAAAGTGGTGGTGCTCGGTGGTGGTGATACTGCCATGGACTGTAACCGTACCTCGATTCGCCAAGGCGCGGCATCAGTAAGCTGTGCTTATCGTCGTGATGAGGCCAATATGCCCGGCTCGCGTCGTGAAGTAACCAATGCGCGTGAAGAGGGTGTTGAGTTCTTATTTAACCGTCAGCCGATTGAAATTATGGGTGATGG